>CAZHOD010000213.1:0-4032 GCA_964534075.1 uncultured Spirochaetia bacterium | reverse complement strand
TTCGCGGGCCAGTCATTCGGCGCGTGGCTGGCAAAAGGCATTACATTTGAGCTTTATGGCATGGCAAATGATTACGCGGGAAAAGGCTTGAGCGGCGGTAAAATCATAATTAAACCGGGCAAAGGCTCTTCTTTTGAACCGCACGAAAATGTAATAATGGGCAATACGTCTTTTTACGGCGCGATAACCGGCGAGGCGTATATAAACGGCGTTGCCGGGGAAAGGTTCTGCATAAGAAACTCGGGAGTACTCGCCGTTGTAGAAGGCGTGGGGGATCACGGGTGCGAATATATGACAGGAGGCCGGGTTGTTGTGATAGGGAAAACCGGCAGGAATTTCGCGGCGGGAATGTCAGGGGGCCTGGCTTTTGTGTACGATGAATCCGGTGATTTCCGGAAAAAATGCAACACTGAAATGGTATCCATAGAGGAACCCGGCGGGAAAGACGCCGAGTTTATCAGAGCCACGCTCAAAAAGCACATTGAATACACGGGAAGCAAAAAGGCCGCGCTTATCGCGGATGATTTTGATTTTGAATTTAAAAAATTCAAAAAGGTTTTTCCTGTGGAATTTAAAAAACTTCTCAGACAAAAAGAATTAAGCAGGGAAGCAGAACCGGAGGAGACACTCAATGGGTGAAATATTCGGGTTTTTAAAAACAAAAAGAGAAAGGCCGGACCGCCGGCCCGTAAAAGAACGGCTGAAGGATTATAAAGAAGTAGAGAAAAAAAGGCCGGATGAGAAAACATCCGCGCAGTCGGGAAGGTGCATGGACTGCGGAACTCCTTTCTGCAACAACGCGTGCCCCCTGGGTAATTATATACCGGAGTGGAATGACACGTTGTTCGCGGGTAAATACGAACAGGCATATAAACTGCTTTCGGCGGTTAACCCCCTCCCGGAAATAACCGGCAGGGTCTGCCCGGCTGTCTGTGAATACGCGTGTGTGCTCGGGATAAACGAAGAGCCCGTAACAATAAGGGAAAATGAGCTGTACGCGGCAGAAAAAGCTTTTGAGCTTGGGATTGTAAAACCGGAGCCCGTGCTTTTTATAACAGGGAAAAATGTCCTTGTAATCGGATCCGGCCCGGCCGGCCTGTCCGCCGCTTACGAACTTAACAGGAAGGGGCACAATGTAACCGTAATGGAGAAAGACGAAGAGCCGGGAGGGTTTTTAAGGTACGGTATACCCGATTTTAAGCTGGAAAAATACGTGCTCGACAGGCGTATTGATATATGGAAGCAGGAGGGCATAAAATTTATCACCGGCGTGGAGGCAGGCGGCCCTGCTTACCCGGCTGAAAAAATTTTTGAAAATTTTGACGCTGTATGCGTCGCTTCGGGCTGCAGGGTGCCAAGAAATCCGGATATACCCGGCAGGGAGCTTAAAGGGATTTACCCGGCCGCGGACTATCTCGCTCAGGCGAACAGGCGCGTCGCCGGGCAAAAAATAAATAAAAACCACCTGATGGACGCCGGCTCAAAAAATGTTATTATAATAGGAGGCGGTGATACCGGCTCGGACTGCGCGGGTACCGCCAACAGGCAGGGCGCGAAAAGCGTTACCCAGGTCGAGATAATGCCCATGCCGCCGGAAAAAAGGCCGAAAACACAGCCGTGGCCCGCCTACCCGTCGATTCTGCGTACATCGACCAGCCACGAAGAAGGCGTAAAAAGAAAATGGGGGGTTATGACAAAAAAATTCACGGGTAAAAACGGCGTTCTTACGGGTATAGAAGGTGTGGAATGCAGGCCTGCCGCGGGAGGGAAAAAGGGTTTTGAGGAGATACCCGGAACGGAATTTAAACTGCCGGCTGATACGGTAATTCTTTCCATGGGGTTTGTTTCGCCCGAGAAAGGGCTTATTGAAAAACTGGGGCTTACTATAAATGAAAAGGGCAGGGCGGTAAAAAAGGAAGGGGCCCGGCCTCCGGAGGACAGGGTTTTTATTGCCGGGGATGTATCGAGGGGGCCCTCGCTTGTTGTTTGGGCCATTGCCGAAGGAAAAAAAGCAGCTGTTGATATTGATGAATACCTGAAAGAAGGCGGGTAAAATGACACGGAAAAGAAATTCAAAAAACAAAAAAGCTTTGCTGATGCTGGAAGACGGCACGTGTTTCGAAGGTGTTTCAGCGGGCGCCGCGGGCGAGGCATACGGCGAAATTGTTTTTAATACTTCCATGACGGGTTACCAGGAGATTTTGACCGATCCCTCCTATAAAGGGCAGATAGTCACAATGACATACCCGGAAATAGGCAATTACGGGGTGAACCCGGACGACGCGGAGTCGGAAAAACCCGCGGTTTCCGGTTTTGTTGTAAAGGAAATGAGTAAAATAAGAAGCAGCTGGCGCGGCAAAAAGGGCCTGCGGGAGTACCTTGTGGAAAATAACATACCGGCCATAGAGTGGATCGATACGCGGGCTCTCACCGGCCACATACGGGACCGCGGAGCCATGAAAAGCGTGATATCAACAAAAACATCATCAAAAAAATCCCTCCTGAAAAAAGTAAAGGAATCCCCGTCCATTACGGGCGCGGACCTGGCCCGGCTGGTTACCACGAAAAAAAAATACAGGTGGAAACAGGGAAACAAACTTAAAAATATCGGTATAATAGACAAAGAAAAAGAGTACCTGCGAACAGGCGATAATAAAATAAAATTCAGGGTAACCGCGATAGACTGCGGCATAAAATATTCGATTTTAAGGATACTCGCGGGGCTTAACTGCGCAGTAACTGTTGTTCCCGCAACTTATACGGCGGAAAAAATACTAAAAACCAAACCCGACGGTATTTTTGTTTCAAACGGGCCGGGCGACCCTTCTGCTGTACCGTATGTTAAAGAGGCCCTGAAAAAACTTCTGGGCAAAAAACCGGTATTCGGCATTTGTTTGGGCCATCAGATACTCGGGCTCGCGCTGGGCGGCACAACATATAAACTTAAGTTCGGGCACAGGGGGGCGAACCACCCGGTCATGGACCCGGAAACGGGAAAGGTCGATATTACGGTGCAGAACCACGGCTTTGCCGTGGATAAAAAATCCCTGGAAAAATCGGGTTATAAAGTAAAAGTTACGCATATCAATCTTAACGACAGAACAGTGGAAGGGCTTGAAGCGCCGTATATTAAGGCGTTTTCAATACAGCACCATCCGGAGGCCTCGGCAGGGCCGCATGACGCAAGATATATTTTCAACAAATTCATAAAATATATGAGCAGGGCAAAAAAAAATAAAGGCGGGAAAACCCCGCGAAAGCACGGAGGGTAAGAATGCCGCGGCGCAAAGACATAAAAAAAATAATGCTGATAGGTTCAGGGCCCATAGTTATTGGCCAGGCTTCGGAGTTCGATTATTCCGGTACACAGGCATGCAAGGCCCTGAAAGAGGAAGGCTACGAAATAATACTTGTGAACTCAAACCCCGCCACGATTATGACCGATCCGGAAATCGCGGACGCCACTTATATAGAGCCGCTTGTTCCGGAGATAGTCGAAAAAATAATCGAAAAAGAAAGGCCCCGCTGCCTTTTGCCAACAATAGGCGGCCAGACCGCGCTTAATATTGCAGTTGCCCTGGGAGAAAAAGGGGTGCTTGATAAATACGGAGTGGAGCTGATAGGCGCGGATCTCAAATCCATTAAAAAGGCGGAGGACAGGGATTTATTCAAACGGGCCGTCAAAAAGATAGGGCTGGATGTGCCCGAAAGCAGGTATGTTTCCTCGGTGGAAGAAGGCATCGCCGCGGCAGAGGAAATAAAACTGCCGCTAATAGTAAGGCCGGCTTTTACACTCGGGGGAACGGGCGGGTTTATCGCTTACAACATGCGGGAACTGGAAAATAAAATTTACAGAGGGCTGGAAGATTCGCCCGTAAAAAAGGTGCTTATGGAAGAATCTGTCCTCGGATGGAAGGAGTACGAGCTGGAGGTTATGAGGGACATTAAGGACAATGTAGTAATTATATGCAGTATCGAAAATTTTGACCCCATGGGCATCCATACCGGAGATTCCATTACCGTTGCTCCGGC
>CAZHOD010000212.1:0-4045 GCA_964534075.1 uncultured Spirochaetia bacterium | reverse complement strand
CCAGGCGGTTCAACCATTTGTACGGAAAATTTTTCAATGAGCCGGAGGAGATCCTGACCGAGTTTTCCAAACTTCCGGGTATAGACGGAAGGAAAATGAGCAAAAGTTATAATAACGCGATATACCTGACAGACAACAAGGAAGAAGTCGAAAAAAAAGTCAGGAACATGTTTACCGACCCGAAAAAAGCCAGGAAAGACGATCCCGGGCACCCGGAAACCTGTGTGGCGCATGCTTTTTTTAAAGTATATGACCCTGAAGGGTCAAAGGGCCTTACATCCGAATGCAAAAAAGGGGGGAAGGGATGCGTGGACTGCAAGAAAAAACTTGCCGGGATATTAAATGCGGTAATGGGCCCCATCAGAAAAAAAAGGGCGGAGACGGATAAAAAAGGGGATGCTGTAAATGAAATGATAAAAAAAGGAAATGAACGCGCCGCCAAAAGCGCGGCTCAAACAATGAAACGCGTAAGAAAACTAATGATAAAGGGACAGGCGGAGGTATAAATTATATGAACAGCGCTCCCTACCAGCTTAAGCTCGCGGTTTTCGAGGGGCCCTTTGACCTTCTTTTATACCTTATAAAAAAGAACCAGATAGATATTTACGATATACCGGTAGCGCAGATAACAGAGGAGTACCTTGAGTACATAGAAATGATGAAAAAACTCAACCTGAATATAGCGAGTGAATTTATAGTAATAGCCGCTACTTTGATTTATATCAAGTCCAAAATGCTGCTGCCAAAGGATGAGCTTCTGGAGCAGGAGGAAGAGGACCCCCGGGAGGGCCTGGTACGCCACTTAATAGAGTATAATACTTTTAAGGAAGTATCGGAAAATTTAAGGGTGTACGAAGCAAAAAAGAGGGAGCTGTTCGAGCGCCTGTACCCCATTAACGTCGCGAAGGAAGATAAGGAGCTTAACCTGGATGTTTACGCGCTTGTAAAGGCCATGGACGGGCTTCTCGGCAGGATAAAGGAAAGGAAGCTGGTGATAATACCGGGGGAGACGGTTAAGGTCAGGGACAGGGTGGAGGAGCTTGTGAATAACTTAAAAAAGAATGAAAGCGCCAGTTTTTTCGATATGGTTGGTGAAAGAGAAAACAAACCTTCGGTAATAGCGCTTTTTCTGGCGATACTGGAGCTTTTAAGGTTAAAAGTCGTTTCCATAAAGCAGGAGAGGCTTTTCGGGGATATACATATATACCTTATAGACAGGGCGTTCGACCCGGCGTCGTTTACAGGGGCGGTGTATTAAAATGGCAAAAGAAAAAACAGATAAAATAATAGAGGCGCTTCTTTTTGTGTCGGATAAGCCGCTTTCCGCGGCAGTAATCGCTTCAGCCGCGGGAACAACACCGGCGGAAGCGGAAAAAGAAATCGATTACATAAACAACAGGTTCAGCAGGGAGGGCTCTCCTGTTTTGATAAGGAAAATAGCCGGAGGGTATGAGTTCCTTACAAAAAAAGAGTTTTCGCCTTATATAAAAAAATTATATAAAAACAGGTTTATGACCCGGTTGTCCAGGCCGGCGCTGGAAGTTCTTTCAATAATCGCCTACAAACAGCCCATTACAAAACAGGAGGTAGAGGCGATACGCGGTGTAAACTCAGACGGTGTTTACCACACTTTGCTTGAGAGAAAGCTAATAAAAATAGCGGGAAGGAAAGACTCACCGGGAAGGCCGCTTTTATATTCCACAAGCAGGGAATTTCTGCAGTACCTGGGGATAAACAGCCTGGACGATTTGCCGAAAATAGACGAAATAAAGTCCATACTGGAAAAAGATGAGTTCGTCGAAAAATGGGACGATAAAGTAGAAACGGCAAAAGGCCAGTCGCGGTTTGAGTTTGAAAGCGAGGAAGGGGTGAGTGTTGAAGAAAAACTCAAACAGGAAAAGCCCGAATTCGGGGAGGATACAAATGAAACCGAAGCCGAAATTATAACTGAGAACGGAAATAATGCGCAACAGGAAGATTCAATAACTGATGACGAAAAAAAATAGTGAGCGGCCATGAGGCTGCAAAAATACATAGCTTCATGCGGAGTGGCGTCGCGCCGTAAAGCCGAAGAGTTTATCGAACAGGGAAGGGTAAAAGTAAACGGGAAAGTGGCGGATAAACAGGGCATCAGGGTTGGGCAGGAAGACAGCGTAAAAATTGACAATAAAAGAATAAGGCCCGTAAAGAAAATTTATATTGTTCTTAACAAGCCGGAAAAAACCATAACAGCGGTAAAAGATGACAGAGGAAGGGCCGCGGTAACCGATATACTCCCGCCTAAACTAAAAAAAGGGGTATTCCCCGTGGGCAGGCTGGATTTTAACACAACCGGGTGCCTGATACTCACAAATGACGGTGACTGGGCAAACAAGGTAATGCATCCCTCTTTTGAAGTGGAAAAAAAATATATTGTAAAGGTAAAAGGAAGGATCCCGGCAAAAGCCGCGGCAAAAATAAAAAAGGGATCATTGCTGGACGGCAAAAAGGTAAAACCGGTTAAACTGAGCGTGATTCCCGGAAAAAAAGCCAATGACAGGGCTGTTATTACAATAAAAGAAGGCATAAATCACCAGGTAAAAAGAATGTTTAAATCAGCGGGGGTTTTTGTGACGGAATTAAAACGAGAATCTGTCGGGGTTGTCAATATAAGGGGCCTCGCGCCCGGGCAGTGGAGGCATTTGACAGCCGGAGAAATAAATTTTTTCAGGAGCGGGCAAAAGATTCCGGCCCGTAAAAAGGGAGGATGAAATGAAAAAAAATATAAATGAGTACAGGAAAAGAATAGATACAATAGACACCGAAATAATAAAATTACTGCATAAACGCGCTTCTTTTATAAAAAAAATCAAGGAAATAAAATCGGATGACGGCAGCGAAATATACGACCCGGCCAGGGAAGCCAAAATTTTACGGCGGCTTAAAACAAAAAAAGGCGAGTTTCCCGCGAACGGAATAGAAGCGGTTTATACCGAAATATTTTCCGCGAGCAGGAAAATGCAGAAAAAAATAAACGTGGCCTATATGGGCCCGGTAGCGTCCTACACTCACCTTGCCGCGAAAAAAAGGTTCGGCACGCACACGGATTACTCTCCGGTTACAAGCATTAAAGACGTATTCTGGAAAGTGGAAAAGAAAAGCGCGGACTACGGATGCATCCCCATAGAAAATTCCACAGAGGGGGCTGTTAATTACACTTACGATATGTTCGCGGATTTTGACCTGAAGATTTATTCCGAGGTTATGCTAAAGATACATCACTGCCTGCTTTCAAAGGAATCCGATAGAAAAAAAATAAAAACCATTTATTCCCATTATCAGTCTTTTGCCCAGTGCAGGGGGTGGCTCGAGCGGTTTATGCCGCACGCCTCACTTAAGGAAGTTACGAGCAACTCAAAAGGCGCGGAAATGGCCGCGAGAAAAAAAGGGGCCGCCGCAATAGCGAGCGAGCTCGCCGCCTCGGTTTACGGGCTGAAAGTAATTTCATCGTCAATAGAGGATATGACAGATAATTATACCAGGTTTTTTATAATAGCCGGGAATTCCAGCAAAAAAACAGGCAGCGACAAGACCTCGATTATGGTGTCGATAAAGGACAGGGCCGGAGCGCTTTACCATCTTTTAAAGCCTTTTAACAGGCACAGGGTGAACCTTACCAACATAGAATCCAGGCCGTCGAAAAAAAAGGCATGGGATTATTATTTCTTTGTGGACATAGAGGGGCACATATCGGACCCGAGGGTAAAAAAAGCACTTGCCGTGGTTGAAAAAGAAGCCGGAAGCGTAAAAATTCTGGGGTCGTACCCGAGGTTTTGATTCAACATCCCGAATAAACCGGTAATTTAAAGAAAGGATTTTAACAATGAAATATACATACAAAAAAACAGGTGTAAATATAGACGCGGCTTCAGAGGCGCTTAAAAGGTCAAAAAAAGACATAAAAGCCACTTTTAACAAAAATACGGCCACTGATGTGGGGAGTTTCGGCGGGGTTTACAGGTTCAATAAAAACAGGTTCCTTGTGGCAAGCACCGACGGGGTCGGG
>CAZHOD010000211.1:0-4076 GCA_964534075.1 uncultured Spirochaetia bacterium | reverse complement strand
AAAGGAAAAATTCGCGGGCGCGGCGGCTGCCGCGGGGGCGGACAGAGTTTTAACTCTCAAAAAAGGAAAAACCCGGGAAGCCGTAAAAAAAATCAATTCCTTTAATTTCGACGCGGTTGTGGACCTGCAGAATAATATAAGGTCTTTTTTTATTATGCCCGGAGTTAAAAGCTCCGCGAAGGCTGTGTGCCCGAAAAAAAGTTTAAAGCGGCGGCTCATGGTTTTTTTTAAATGGTTTATGAACGAGAAGGACAGCGTCGCCGGGCGTTACATAAAGGCAGTAAGAGCCGCGGTTCCGGGCGTAAAAATAAAAAGGCGCGCGGCCAAAAAGAAAGCAGGAAAAGCAAAAAAGATTGTAATACACGACGGTGCCCGGTGGAAAATGAAGAGATGGCCCTATACGCGGGAGCTTGCGGTTGAAATGGCGGATAAGTGGGGGAAGGAAGTTATTATTACCGGGCTTAAAAGCGAAGTTGAAAAAGAGGGTGAAATGATTTATAGTAAGGGTGTGACAGATATGGTCGGCAAAACAGATTTCAGGGAACTCGTAAAAATTATAGATTCAGCCGGCCTTTTTATAGGCAATGACACGGCTGCCGCTCATATAGCGGAGCTTTCCGGAGTACCCGCCGCCGTTATACTCGGGCCTACGGTACGGCAGTTCGGTTTCATAACACCGGAAAATTTTATAGTGGTGGAAAAAAATATGGCGTGCAGGCCGTGCCACCCACACGGCGGAAATTTTTGCGGTATCGGGACGGCCGGCTGTATGAAAGGCATAAGGCCCGCGGATGTTATTGACGCGGTAAAAAAATATTTGTAGCTGCCGGGAAGGTATATGAAAAAAAACAAAATAATTCACGCGAAACAGGTTAACCTTAAAAAGGTAAAATCGGCCCTGGTAATAACCCCTTTTAATATAGAGGATTTTATCCTCTCAACCCCGGCCATTGCCGCTTTAAAAGACGCGATGCCTCCCGGGGGGGAAATAACGGCGGTAACTTCCGCAGGTGTGGCTCCGGTAGCGGCGGGCAGCAGCGATATAGACAGGGCCCTTGTGTGCAGAAGTCTCAACCCTTTTACTGTTACGGGAACGGCCGGCGCCGTGTTGTTTTCCGGTTATGATGTGCTCGTGAATTTTAACCCGGGTTTTAAGACATCTTTTATTATGAGCCTGCTGAGCGGGGCTCCCGCAAGGGTTGCTTACGCGCTTAAGAAGGACGTCGCGGTATACAATGCAATGCATAACCTTAAACTTCATACAATCGACAGCCCGCAGCATAAAATAGTAAAATACCTGAATTTGGTCAGGTTTATAGGCGCTAATTCCTACGATTTTACTCCGAAACTGAAACTTTCGGAAGGAGCAAAAAAATATGCCGCGGATTTTATAAAAAAACATTCCATTTCCGACGAAGATGTACTTATAGGCCTGCATCCCGTGCTTCCCGACGGGTCAAAAAGATGGTCGATTAAGAAATTCGAACAGCTTACAGTAAATCTTGTCCAGAAGTACGGGGCTAAAGTCGTAGTTTTTTATCATTCAAACGAAAAAAAACGGTTTAACGAGTTTATGCATGTAATACGGAACAAAGCGATTCCCGTGGATACGACCGATTTTATGAAGCAGGCCGCGGTGTCCATGTATCTTTCGTGTTTTATATGCAATGAAACGGATTTTATGCATATATTTTCGCCTTTTACGCACGTCGTTGTTATATGGGGGGAGTCTGACCCCGAAGAAAACCGGCCCGGCGGCCCGCAGCACGAGGTTATGAAGGCGGGAGACGGCAAGGCTGACTCGGTTCCGGTCAGCCGGGTTACTGACTATATTAAAAAGTACCTTAAAAAGTAAAATGGGAATATCAGCCGTAGTCGTTACTTATAACGAAGAAAAAAACATAACCCGCTGCCTGAATTCCCTTTCTTTTGCCGATGAAATCATAGTAGTGGATTCCGGTTCTGCGGATAAAACAACCTCCCTTGCGCGTAAGTTTACACAAAAAGTATTTTTTAAAAAATTTGAAGGATTTTCTTCGGTTAAAAATTTTGGCATATCAAAAGCGAAAAATAAGTGGGTGTTGAGCGTGGACGCGGACGAGGTAATAACGCCCGGCCTGAGAAAAGCCGTGTCGGAAAAAGTAAATGGCGGGGATAAAGACGGTTATTACATAAAAAGGGATACATTTTTTCTTGGGAAAATAATAAGGCACTGCGGCTGGGGGAGGGATTATCAGCTGAGGCTGTTTAAAAAAACAAAGGGTAAATTTGACGGGGCGGTGGTGCATGAAGGGGTTAAGGTTGCCGGGAAAACAGGCAGGATAGAAGCCCCCATGCTTCATTATTCATACCCCGACACGGAAATTTATTTTATCAAGATGAACAGGTATACCACCCTGCAGGCAAAGCAGGGGCGGAGAAAATTCCTTTTGCCGCGGATGATTCTGGCCCCCGCGGCAAGGTTTATAAAAATGTATTTTTTAAAACTGGGTTTTCTCGATGGTAAGAAGGGGTTCATACTTTGCTGTTACAGCGCTGTCTCGGATTTTGTGAAATACTCCAAGATGATGATGAATAAAAGAGGAACAAAAAATAAAACGGTGCTCATCAGGGCGCCAAACTGGATAGGGGACGCGGTGGTTGCCACGGCGCTGTTAAGGCCGCTGAAAAAGGAGTTTTCAAAAATTTTCGTGATTGCCGACAAATCCGTAAAAGGTGTTTTTAAGGAAAACCCTGTTATAGGCCGGCTTTTTACTTTTGATAGAAAATCCATAAAAGATACCGCGCGGGTAATAGCGGCTCTCAGAAAAGAAAAAATAAGCGCGGGAATATCCCTCACGCCGTCTTTTTCCTCGTCTTTTATATTTTTGTTTTCCGGGATAAAAAAAAGGACGGGTTTCGCGAAAGACGGGTTTCTTTTGAACATGAAATACCGCCGTGACAAAAAACACCGGAGGGAACACATACTCGGGGAATTTTACAATATATGCCTGCTTGCCGCCCCTTTTGCCGATTTTTACGGCGCGGGGCAGGAGGTGTATGTAAGCAGGGAAAAGGAAAAAAGGGTTCTTGAAAAATACGGGATGAGGAAAATAAAAGGCAAAAAAATCGTAATGGCTCCTTTTGTGAAATACGGGCCCGCGAAAATGTGGCCCGCCTCCGGTTTTGAAAAAACAGCGAAGGCCCTGCTTAAAGGCGATAAAAAGGCCGTTATTTTCATCGCGGGCTCGAAAGAGGATGAAAAATACCGGTTTATAGAAAATGAGAGGATCGTCGATTTAAGGGGAAAGACGGATATAGAGGAGGTATTCGCTCTTATAAAAAACGCTTCCCTTTTCATCGGCAACGATTCCGGGCTTATGCACGCGGCTGACGCTTTCGGAACCCCTCTCGCCGGCATTTTCGCCTCCACCTCGGCCGCGTGGACAGGGCCTCTTTCAAAAAAATCCGTTGTTATAGAATCAAAAGTTAAGTGCTCACCGTGTTTCAGGCAGGAATGCCCTTACGGCCATTATGAATGCATGAAGGCAATTACGCCTCAAAAGGTCATAAAAGCAGTAAGGCCGTTAATAAAACGGTAAATGAGGCGGAGTCACCTGGTAGAAAAGGTCAACATCCCCCATTGAGATGGGTTTACGGAATATGAATAATCTCCGCGCCACCTTATATGCGTTTCCCTCCTGTTTTTGCCGTCCGCGTCATTTACCGCGCAGTTAAAGGCCGTGGGCATATTGTAAAGTTTACATGAACACCCTTTTCTGAAATTGAACCAGGGTATGAGCGCTTCTATAATATAGCCGTCCCCGGTTTCCCTGTATTCAATATCCGCCCGGGAAAGCGGGGCCTCTAAATTATAGTTCCAGGATTGCGGCGGGTTTGCGGCCGATATTCCTATTCTGTAGTCCTTTGATGTCATTTCCGTTCTTAACGGGTCCTTGCGCGCGTCCGAGCTTAAAAGTATTTCAATACCGTCCCCGTTCCAGATTTTACCCTTGTCCTTATTATTCATCCCGGGTTTATTATCTTTTACTTTCACAAAAACATAAAAAGCGCTGCCTGTAAAAGCAGGGTAAAAT
>CAZHOD010000210.1:0-4079 GCA_964534075.1 uncultured Spirochaetia bacterium | reverse complement strand
GGAAGACAAGGAGGGCGGGGGCAAAAGGTCTGTAAAGATAGGGAAGGTAATTATATTGAAATAATAACTATTTTTATAATTCTGTTTAAATTTAAAGCCGGTCACCACACCCGGTTAACCAACATAATCCGGTTTGTATAAAAATCTGTCAGGTAATAAACATCAGTAAATGCGCCGCGGTTGACATAGCGCGGTTAATTTTATATGCTTCCGGAAAAACATAAAGAAAGGAGTATGTTATGAAAAAAATTGTTTTATTTGTTGCTGTCGCGGTTTTTTCGGCCGGTGTTTTCGGGTGCGGAGATAATAACCCGGCGGAACCGGAAACAGTAGAGGTAACTGTAAACAATAATTCGACGGATTATACGGCATGCGTAAAACTGGACGGGCAAGTATTAACGACAGTGGCTTCTGAATCGAGCGGAACGGCAACTATTGATAAGGACAATTGTCTTTACTTTGTAGGTTATGAACAGGGAGGAAGTTGTTCGGATTGGGATGTGATTTTTGATGTAGGCGGTAGTTCGCCCGGTACAAAATGTTTTTCAGGTGACGCAACCGTAGACCTGCCTTGATTTTAAATAATGATTTTTTCCGGACCGGAATAATACCGCGGATTTTATCTGTATATCTCCGGAAAATCCCCGGAAAATTTTAATATTTGAGAAAAAGCGTAAAAATGGTATAATTATTAAAAATTTTCGGAGGTGTATTGTGAAAAATTTTATAAAATTAATGCCTTTGGTTGTTGGCGTCGCTATATTTATGGCTCTGGCCTCATGCTCAAAGGAAAACCCACAGGAACCCGCGCCTGACCCTACGGAGACACCTACACCTACCCCTTATTATGTAGATGATTTCGAGGATGGTGATAGTGTAAATGTTTTTACAAACACATGGATGCCTGCCGTGCAGGGCGGCATCTCCAGAGTGGATGATTTTGGGATTTATACCGGCGCCGAAAAAAACGGTTCCTATGCGCTGAAGGTTACGGGTTATGCCGAGGCCGCGGTTGATAGCGGAAGCGAGTACTGGGGGCTTATAAGCGCTAATTCGGGGGCCACATCGGGCGCGGATCCCATAGATGTTACGGAATATAATGAATTTAAATTCAGTTCATATCTCGGGGGCACAACAACGGGCGATGCCTATATAAATTTCAATATTTCCATAAGCAACGGAACGGATGCTGCCTGGGGAACGTTAGCGGTGGATTATGACCCTGTATTCAGGGAATATACGGCTGATATGTACGGCCTGACATTAAACGGCAGCGCGACTTATAGCGATGTTTATTCTTCGGTAAAACAGATTACATTTACAATATACGCTTACTCACCCACGCAGTATGACGGCGCGGAAATAGAGTTTTTCCTGGATGATATAAGGTTTTCCAAATAAGAGAGGCAACGCGGCCCCTGTGCCTGTTTCGCCGCAAACGAAGGCGCCTTGTCCGGTGCCGTAAGGCGCGGATACCCTGTATCTATTCCCCCCATCCCCAAAAATAAATTGATTTATGAAATTTTGTATATTAGAATGAGTTCAATAAAAACAGGGAGATGCGCTTAAATGAACGTTGAGGCAAAGGATGGTACGCAGCGCGGCAGGTGGAAATACCTGGATGATACGTTAAAAAACAGGCTGAGAAAAAACAGCCTGACGAATATACTTCAGTTTGCCCTTACCCTGCCCCTCATATTCATATTGACCCCGCTTATATTGAAATATGTGGGAAAGGAAGTCTACGGCATATGGGTGTTGACTGGGACAATCCTTATTTTCCTGGAGCTTATTGGAGGCATGCAGACCCCCACGGCTCTTTCCATAATAGTCCCGCGTTATAACCCGAAAAAAATGCATGCCGAAATCAATTCGACGGTAAATACGATGTTTGTGTTTTATCTTTTTTCGGCCCTTGTTTTCCTGGGGCTGTATTTTCTTTTTGATTCGGCCCTCATAAAACTTTTTTTTAATGTGGAGGAAAAATTCATTCCTCTGACGCGTTTTGTGCTTGGCGTGAGCGTTGTCATGTTTCTTTTTAATTTTGTCCTTTTGGGTTTCGGATACCTGATGGGAGCCTTTAATATACGGTATATTACCAATGTAATTCATATTGTCATAGGATATTTAAGGGCGGGTTTTATGATAGCGGCTCTTTACGCGGGTTACGGGATAAAGGGCATAGTTGTTGTTCAGATGTCGGCGTTGATACTGGAAACGTTTATAATTCTGGTGTTTACCAAGAAAATTTTTCCGCCTTTAAGGTTTAACCCCATGCTTTTCAGCTTAAAAAAACTGAAAGCCCTGCTGGGGCTCAGTGTGAAGCTGATTTTTTCCCGCGCGGCGTACCTTATAAATTACCATGTGGACAAACTCATCCTTGGTTATTTTATTAATCCGGTGATGGCGGCTTATTACCAGATAGGGGCGAGTATAACAAAATACATATCCACACTTCCGGAGATACTGGGGTTTTCTTCGCTTGTCCCGGCTGCTTCGGAGCTGCAGGCAAAAAATCAGCCTGAAAAAATAAAAGTTTTATATGAAAAGGTAAATAAATATTTGTTTTATCCGGCTGTATTCCTTGCCGCGGGTATATTGATTTTTGGAAAAGAATTTACGTTTTTATGGCTGGGGGAGGGGTACGGGCAGGTTTATACCGTGATGGTGTTTCTGTGCGCGGCCTATACTTACGGCCTGATAGGGTACCCGGCCATGAACATACTCAACGGCCTGGGAAAGGTGAACGGGCCGATGATAATTACATCAGCGGCCGCGGTTTTGAATATAGCTCTGAGTATAGTGCTGACAATAAAATACGGGCTTAACGGCGCTCTTGCCGCCACAGCTATCTCTATATTCGCGGGAAATTCAGCCATGTATATCCTGTTTTTTATCCGTGTTAGGTACCCCCTGCGGCTGGTAAATATTTTTCTTAAGCCGCTGATGGCCGCCGCCGCCGCTTTTTTTATTAACGGTTTTATAGAAGGCGCAGGTATAATAAAAGAAGGGTGGGTTTATTTTTTGCTTAAAATAACGGTGTTCGCGCTGGTATATTTTATACTGACGGTTTTTGTTTTTAAACATTTTGACGATAAAGATATCAGCCTTATAAAGGGCGCGCTGCCGGGCGGGAAAAAAAATAAAACCTGATATTTTTTTGCCGTATGTTTCAGCTGGCCAATTTATTCTTTACTAAAATAATCGAATGGTGTATTATACATAATGTTGTGAATTTTTACACTAAATTACAGGAGGCATATTATGAGTATTATCGAGGAAATCAAAGCAAGGCAGATTCTTGACTCCAGGGGCAATCCCACAGTCGAAGTAGACGTTGTTTCATGCGACGGAGTTATGGGAAGGGCGGCTGTACCTTCGGGCGCTTCCACCGGCGAACTCGAAGCGGTCGAGCTCAGGGACAAAGATAAAGAAAAATATGTGGGTAAAGGTGTTTCAAAAGCAGTTGATAACGTAAATTCAAAAATAGCCAAAGAATTATGCGGGATGGAGATTACCGAACAGGCGGCTATCGACAGGAAAATGATAGAGATTGACGGGACCGAGAATAAAGGAAAATTAGGAGCAAACGCGATACTCGGTGTTTCTCTGGCGGCCGCGAAAGCAGCAGCGAGTTACCATGGCCTTCCGCTTTACCGGTATATAGGAGGAGTAAACGCGAAAGAACTCCCCGTTCCCATGGCAAATGTAATAAACGGAGGGGCGCACGCTGATTCCAACGTGGATATACAGGAATTTATGATAATGCCCGTAGGGGCTCCCTGTTTTACCGAAGGAGTGCGCTGGGGAGCCGAGATATTCCACGCCCTCAAAAAGGTTCTCAAGGACAAAGGTTACAATACAGCGGTAGGGGATGAAGGCGGTTTCGCGCCGAACTGTAAATCAAACGAAGAGCCGCTGCAGCTCCTTGTAGAGGCAATAGAAAAAGCGGGTTACAAAGCAGGGGAGCAGATAATGATAGCAATGGACCCGGCATCATCCGAGTTTTACGACAAAGAAAAGAAAAAATATGTTTTTAAGAAAAGCTCCGGACAAGAACTCACCGCGGAGCAGATGGT
>CAZHOD010000209.1:0-4112 GCA_964534075.1 uncultured Spirochaetia bacterium | reverse complement strand
GAGCCCGTGCCTTTCAAGTTGTTTTGGTATAAGGAACTTTTGCGCTATCTTTATCTTTTCATAGGGAGTATAACTGTTTATCTCTATTATTTCCATCCTGTCCTGGAGGGGAAGGGGGATACCGAACAAAGTATTCGCCGTGGTAATAAACATGACGTCGGACAGGTCGAATTCCGTGTCAAGGTAATGGTCCGCGAATGTCGAATTCTGCTCCGGATCCAGCACTTCTAAAAGCGCGGCCGAAGGGTCCCCCCTGAAATCCGAGGACATTTTATCTATCTCGTCCATTAAAAACACCGGGTTTTTTGATTTTCCTTTTTTTATGGACTGTATTATCCTTCCCGGCAGGGCCCCTATATATGTCCTTCTGTGGCCTCTTATTTCCGCCTCGTCCCTTACTCCGCCCAGTGATACCCGCACAAAATTCCTTCCTATTGCCCTGGCTATTGACTTTGCCAGGGATGTTTTCCCCACTCCCGGCGGCCCCACAAAACATATAATAGGGTCATGTATTTTTCCTTTAACGTTCTTTTTCACGGCCAGGTGCTCGACTATCCTTTCTTTGGGCTTTTCAAGCCCGTAATGGTCTTCGTCCAGTATTTTCTGCACTTTTCTCATGTCTAATTTTTCTTTTGTCGCTGCGTCCCAGGGCAGGGCAATAAGCCAGTCGAGGTATGTACGTATTACCGTGGCCTCCGCGGACATGGGCATGGTCTTCTCAAGCCGGTCGACCTCTTTTAGCGCTTTTTCCATTGCCTCCTTTGACATTTTTGCTTTTTTAATCTTTGCCCTTAACTCTTCTATTTCGTTATAGGTTTTATCTGTCTTCCCCAGTTCTTTCTGTATGGCTTTCATCTGCTCGGAAAGGTAATATTCCTTCTGGGACTTTTCCAGCTGCCCCTTTACTTTTCCCTGTATTTTTTTCTCAAGATTCAATATTTCATTTTCCCTCTGCAATATGGACGAAAGCTCCTCCAGCCTGGCGCGGGGGTCCTCGATATCAAGGAGTGATTGTTTTTCCTCGTGCTTAAGGAATATATGGGCGGCTATTACATCGGCCAGCCTGCCGGGGCTGTCTATCTCGGAAACAGACATGACGGTTTCAGGCGGTATTTTTTTATTCATTTTGACGTGCTTCTGAAATTCCTCGAGCACCATCCTCATAAGCGCTTCTATTTCCTTTGTTTTGCGCTCCCTTTCCTTAACCTCATCTATTTCAACCTCAAAAAACGGTTTTTCCCGGACATACTTTCTTATCCTCACTCTGGCGAGGCCTTCCACCAGCACCCTTATAGCGCCGTCCGGAAGTTTTAGTATCTGGAGTATTTCGGACAGCGTACCCACTTCATAGATATCATCCCCGGACGGGCTGTCTGTCCTGGCGTCCTTCTGCGCCACAAGAAAAATAATTCTGTCCCTTTCCATCGCGGCTTCCAGCGCTTTGATGGATTTTTCGCGCCCGACAAAAAGCGGTATCACCATATTGGGAAATATAACGAGGTCCCTGAGAGCAAGCAGCGGGGTCTTTTCGTCCCTTTTGCTTATGTCCTTTATCTCCCGCGGGCCTCTTTTTTTTCCGTTTATTTCCGCCATAATAACCTCACGCTATTTTTTTCTTTTTTATCGCGGCAAGCTTATCTTTTTTACCTCTTACTATATCGCCGTCTATAACAACCTCCCGCGCCGATTTCACCGAAGGTATTTCGTACATTATATCTATCATTATATTTTCTATTATCGAGCGCAGCCCTCTCGCGCCGATTTCCTTTTTTATCGCCTCTTCTGCCACAGCTTTCTTTGCCTCATTAAGGAACTTAAATTTGACCCCTTCCATTTCAAGCATTTTTTCATATTGTTTCAATATGGAATTTTTGGGCCTTTCTATTATATCGGCAAGCTCCTCCTGCGTAAGCTCGGAAAGCGCCGTTATAACCGGCACCCTGCCTATAAATTCGGGAATTATGCCGAATTTAATAAGGTCCGAAGGCAGTGTATGCCTCAATACTTCATATCCTTTTAATTCTTTCCGCTCTCCTTTGCCTTTATAACCATATACCTTTTTCTGTATCCTTCTCAAAACAATCTTATCAAGCCCGACAAAGGCTCCGCCGAGTATAAAAAGTATGTTCTTGGTGTTTATTTTTATATACTCCTGGTAGGGGTGTTTTCGCCCTCCTTTCGGAGGCACACTGGCGACCGTACCTTCTATTATCTTAAGCAGCGCCTGCTGCACCCCTTCGCCTGAGACATCCCTTGTTATGGAGACATTTTCCGTCTTTTTTGCTATTTTATCTATCTCATCGATATAGATAATACCTTTTTGCGCGCGGCTGACGTCAAAATTAGCGTTTTCGAGAAGCCGCAAAAGTATATTTTCCACATCCTCGCCAACGTATCCCGCCTCGGTCAGGGTCGTGGCGTCAGCTATGGCAAACGGCACCTTGAGTATTTTTGCCAGGGTCTCGGCGAGAAGTGTCTTTCCCGAACCTGTAGGGCCCATCAAAAGCACATTTGATTTCTGAAGCTCAAAATCATCTTTTCCCGGCTCCAGCGCTCTCCTGTAGTGATTATAAACCGAAACCGCGAGCGCTTTTTTCGCGTCCTCCTGCGATATTACGTAATCATCGAGTGTCCTTTTTATTTCTTTTGGCACAGGAAGCTTTTCACTTGTTATCTCCGGCCGTTCCGCCTCGGCCATATCATTAAAAAGAACGACGCATTCATTGCATACCGCGACTTCCCCGGCCACTATGAGTTTTTCCACCTCTTTTTCCTTTTTACCGCAAAATGAACACTTACGCATTTTTACCTCTCCTTTTAACTTTATTGCTTTTTACTTCCATTACTTTCTTGCCTCTATCACCTCGTCTATTATCCCGTATTTCAGGGCTTCTTCCGAGCTCATATAATAATCCCGATCGGTGTCTTTTTCGATTTTTTTCAGGGACTGGCCCGTATGGTCCGCGAGTATTTTGTTCAGCCTCCCCCTCAATTTCAATATTTCTTTGGCGTGTATATCGATATCCGAGGCCTGCCCTTCTACCCCGCCCATCGGCTGATGTATCAGTATCCTTGAATTCGGGAGGGCATACCTTTTGCCCTTTGTGCCCGCGGCCAGCAGTACAGCCGACATGCTTGCCGCCTGGCCGACACATATAGCGGTAACAGGCGCCTTTAAAAACTTCATGGTATCATAAATAGCGAGGCCCGCGCTGACAATCCCTCCCGGGCTGTTAATATACATCGAAACTTCCTTGCCCGGGTCTTCCCCGTCCAGGAATAAAAGCTGGGCTATTATGAGATTTGCCACTTCATCGTTTATGGGCGTGCCCACAAAAACAATACGCTCCTTCAGGAGCCTCGAAAATATATCATACGCCCTTTCGCCTCTTTCACTCTGTTCGACCACCATGGGTATGAGGGCCGAATTCCTGATTTTTCCTGTTTCTTTCAGTTTATCCATATGTTCTCACCGTCCCTTAATTTTATTTTGCCCCGGTAATTGTAAGGAGCCTTTCAATAACCTTGTCTTCCAGCAGCTGCGCCTTAAGCGGTTCCCAGCTTGATTTTGCCCGTTTCAAAAGGCCGTCGTAATTTTCTTTGGTATTTTCAGCTACCTTTTTGATTTCATTTTCTATATCACTGTCATTTGCCTCTATATTCTCTTTTTCGGCGATTTTTCTCAGGATATACCTTAACCTGACGTTATTCGCGGCCTGCTCCCGGTTTTTTTCCCTGATTTCCTTCTTGTCAATTCCCAGTTTTTCAAGGTCAAGCCCCTGCTTTTTCAGGTTATTCTCGTGCCTTGCCATTATATTGTCCATTTCCTGCTGGATAAGCCCTTCGGCCACCTCAAAATCATTCCGCTTTAACAGCTCTTTAAAAATATTCTCCATGCCGGAATTTTTGACCTCGGTTTCCGCCTGCCTTTTTAAATTTTCTTCGACCGCGTTTTTCAGGCTGTCGACGGTTTTGAGCTCGCCTCCCAGGCTTTTCACGAACTCATCGTTAAGCTCGGGCAGCTCAAGCTCTTTTATTCCCTTCAAAACCACTTTGACCAATGAGTACCTTCAGCATCTGTGCCAGCATCCAGGCGATCAATGCTGAAAAAA
>CAZHOD010000208.1:0-4135 GCA_964534075.1 uncultured Spirochaetia bacterium | reverse complement strand
CCAGAGGAATAAGAAGGGCTATGAGCAATATTCCCGGCACCACGCCCGCGAGGAAAAGCTGGGTTATGGATATTTCGGCTATTACTCCGTACAATATTATTGCTATTGAAGGCGGGAACAAAAGCCCCATTGTCCCGGAGGCGGTTATCAGCCCGAGTGAGGATTTTTCGCTGTAATTTTCTTTTATAAGCATGGGGTATATGAGCCCGCCAAGGGCAATTATTGTGACCCCTGTCGCGCCGGTAAAAGCGGTAAAAAACGTACAGGCAATAAGGGATACTATGGCAACTCCGCCCCGCATGCTTCCAAGAAAAGAATTGATAAGGTTTATCATCCTGCGGGGCGTACCGGATTCCGCCATCATATAACCCGCGAATGTGAAAAGCGGTATTGTTATCAAAACAGGCGATGTCGCTATCCTGGTAGCCTCTATTATAACCGCGGATATGTCTATGCCCGCCATGAAGAAAAGCAGCATTGCCAGGCCGCCCAGGACGATAAAAAGCGGGGTGCCGATAAAAGCAAGCGCTGCCGCTGCCAGCCCTATAATCACCCCAACCACTATTTTTTCACCCCTGACGCGGGCCATTTGCGTTTTGCCTCGGGGTAGCTGAACCTTCTCCTTCCGGTCAGGGCCTCCAGAAAATTCTGAAGAAACCTGAGCGCCATAAAAAGAAAGGCCAGAGGCAGGACAGATTCCAGGATATTTTTCGGGATAAAAATAATCTTACTTGTGTCCGCCACATATAAAATATAAGTTAAAGAAGCCTTGAAGAAAAAGCCGCAGATAACAAGGCCGGCAAACGCGACAACCGCGGCTATCACCCTCCTGTTTATGTTTTTGACAAGCTGAGTTACAAGATCTATGTTTATATGCCTGTTTTTATATGTAGCGAGCGACGCGCCCAAAAACCCAACCCAGAGCACAAGGTAGCGGACAATGGAGTCCGCGCTTTCTATCCCTCCTCTGAAAAACAGCCTTAAAACAACCTGGGAAAAGGCAAGCAGCAAAAGCGCTCCAAAAAGCGCTACTATCAGGACTTTCTGAAACCTGTAAAGGTAGTAATTTATCCTTCGCAGCAGCCTCATTTAGAATTTTTTTCCCTGAATTCTTTAATATACCCTTTCATTTCATCGAGCAGCTCTTTGCTGTAATATTTACCCGTAAGGTCCGCGGCTGTTTTATTGCTGACTTCCCGCAAAAACTCAAGGTCTTTTTTGTCCTTAATTTCCGTGAATTTTATCCCCTGTTTTTTCATTATGCGCATCGCCTGCTCGTTTTCCTTACGGGATTTTTTCGTGAGCTTTCTGAAGGCCTTTTTTGACTCCTCCATTACTATATCCTGCTGTTCAGTTGACATCCTCTTCCAGACACGCTTGTTTAAAAGCGCCGCGCCGGGCACATACGCGATTTTTTCATCCAGCATATACCTCACCATTGTATGCCACTGCATTGAAAGCGCGGATAAAGGCGAACCATAAACCCCTTCTATCATACCGGTCTGCAGGGACTGCGTTACGTCTATAATGGAAAGCGGCACGGGGACAACCCCGATATTCCTGAAAAGCGTATTTACAAGCACATCCTCTCCCCACACCCACATCTTCAGTTTTTTGAATGACTCGATTGAGTTCACTTTTTCCGTGGAAAAAACATAGGCAAACCCGACCTCAGGCCACCCCAGCACTATATAGCCTTCTTCCTCGAACCTTTTCTCAAAATAAGGCCCCATTTTTTTCAGTACATAATCGGCTTCCGCGCCGGACCTGAGCGCCAGGGGTATATTGAGCACGCGCACTTCTTTCACAATTTCTCCAAGGCCCTGGGACGTAAAACCCGCGGCATTCATATAGTGTATCTTCATTTTTTTCATGACATCTGACTCGTCGCCCATTACGCTTCCCGCGTAAAATTTAAACCTGACTTTCCCGTTGGTTTTCTCTGTAATGGACTCGTTAAGCTCTTCCATTATATTCATCCAGGTCGAGCCTTCGGGCGCCACGGACGCGAATTTAATTACAATATCCCGCGAATAAAGCATGCCCGAAACAAGCATTAAAACAAACGTTAAAATTATTGTTTTTTTCATTTTAATCCTCCGTTTTATGATTTCGAAACAGGCCTTTTTCCTCTTTGTTTATTTGACGTTTTAAAAAACAAAAGGCTTACAGTTTCAGAAAAGTTCGTTTTCCTTTTTTTTGAGTATTTCCGCCTTTTTTTTGGCAACCCGCGTAAAAAGAGCCTCTTTTATTATATCATCTTTTGCGTTTTCGATTTTATCCAGAAGTTCGTTGAAAAGCTCCCTGTCCTGCTGCTGCACCGCGTAATATTTCGCCATGAAAAAATGCGCAAGTAAAAATTTTCCTTCCGATATCTTCATAACCCTTTCATAAGACGTTCTTGCCTTTTCCGGGTCTCCCCCGAACATCCTCGGGAGGGAATAATATACAATAAGAAAAAGGTGCGGCATTCCGTAAAAATAATCTTCGTCAAGTTCCACGACCCTGTCTATCATGGCCTTTACCTTTGGCATGTCCGCTATTGCCGCTACGTTATGCCTGTTTAGGTTTATATACTCGCCCCACGCGAATGCCGCCCAGAAAAGAGCCTCCGCGTCGTTCTCATTGAACGCTATCATCATTTTTCTGAAATCGACCGGGCTGCCGTTTACGGCCTTTTTAAAATCATGGTTCTTGGTGAGTATTTTCATTCCGTACTCTTTTGCCCTGAGGTAAAATCGCGAAGCCCTTTTTAAATTTTGCTCGTTTTCATCCTTTTCAACAGCCGCGTCTTCCAAAAACCCCATGGCGTACATCCCGTATAATTTGCATCCTTTAAGAAGCAGGCCGTCATTTTCATAATTAGAGCCGCGTATGAGCCCGTCCAGAAGTTTAAGATTCGCGGGCGCGGATTCTTCGGCGAACTTAAGGTCATCTTCCTCGAAAAACGCCTTTACCACGTCCCCCATAAACGTGCCGGTAGCGTCTATTGTAAGCATTTTTATGGAACACCCGGCAAAAAGCACGGCAATCACCGGTATAACAGCGACAAGCGCCGCTTTAGCCCGGAGATTTTTATTCATAATTTTCGACCCCGTCTTTTGGAAGTACTTTTACGACTTCCCCTTTTTCATCATTAAAAACCTCATACCCGACAAGCTCAACAAAATGTGATGAAGTGTCGCTCCTTGTGTACCCTATATTTTTGCCGTACCAGTACTTTTCCAGAGTGGGTTCGTCCCCGTCGCCGTCATCCACAAGGACCCTGATATGAACCGTATCTATTTTTCCTATTGCCGTATCTATTTTTTCCTTTCCCACAACCTCAAAATCCGACCGTATGTCCCTTCCCACGTCCCATACTCCTAAAATCCTTGTTTCGGCGCGCCCTTTTTCGACCCATTTTTCCCCCGGCTTTAAAGGGAACTTCATGACGCACATTTCAGGCTTTATGTCGACCGCGATTAAAAACCCGAAAATCGGGAAAGGATATTTCATAACACGCATATATACACCGCTGTCCCTTTTTCTTATAAGGTACCTTATACCTATTTTCCCCGCGTCATAGTAAAAATAATCTATACCGTCTTTCTGCTCGATTTTTCTCACAACCGCCTTTACTTTACGGTTTTTTTTCTCTTCGTCATCCTTGAAATACCCCTGAAAATAAAGGGTGTCGCCTACGTGTGAAGGGTAATAAGCCGCGGATTCGGAGTGCTTCCATTTTTTGTCATTTGTTTTTTTCATCTCTTTTTTTTCAGCCCCGGCCGGCTTTTTTTCTCCCGCCTGCCCTTTTTCAACTTTTTTCTTTTGTTTTTCTTTCTTTTTTTCGGCAGCGGGCGTTTTTATTTCTTCCTCCGCGCCGGAACCTTGTTTTTCACACATGCCCGAGCAGGACATTACTGAAAATATAAAAAACATAAAAACAAATAAACCGGTTATTTTTTTCAATTTTTCCTCCTGGAAAATAGTTAAAATAGAATATCATAACGCCCTGTTTCTGTCAATTATGGACATTTCCATCAAAAAAACTTTTCCTGTTCATAATAAAGATACAATATAAGAATTTTTTTTGTCTTCGTAGAGACAGGGCTCTGTCCCTGTCTCGTTCTTATTTTTTTTATTCCAGGTATTT
>CAZHOD010000207.1:0-4143 GCA_964534075.1 uncultured Spirochaetia bacterium | reverse complement strand
TGTAGGAGTTATTGTTTCCGTTACAGTTTGCGTTACTGTCCCTGTAACCGTAGCTGTAGGCGCGTTTACATAATGTGTATTTCCCGCGGCGCTCCCGCTTACCTGCGCGCTCCTGCCGCTTGACTCTCCTTCAGCTGATATTTCCGCTGTTATCAGTGTGTTGCTGAAATCCTCCCCTCCTTCTGCGTCAAGGTTATATACAAGTATTATGTTTACCCCGCTTCCCACAGGGACTGTCACCAGCCCCGCAAGGTCCACAAACTGAACAGTACCGTTATCAGAATCAAATGTCCTTCCCCCCTGAATAAGCGTGTCCGAAACATCGTATTCGCCTGCCACTGTCCCGTTATCCTCATATATACGGCAGCTTGCTGCCTCTATATCATCAAGTTCATCCAGGCTTCCTGCCGCGCTGAAATTTATCTGATTCACTATCACATTCTCGACTCCATCGACAGCAAGTTCAGTTTGCATGGATGTAATATTTCCGGCGTCAAAATTATAATCCGTCGCCCCGGGGTTATCCACCCCTTCCGCAACCTGCAGCACAAGCGTTGTTGTCGGCGTTACCGTAGGTGTTACTGTAGCAGTCACTGTCGATGTATTCGTAGGTGTTGCTGTATAAGTCGGTGTCATAGTCTCTGTTACAGTTTGTGTTACCGTCCTCGTCACAGTCGGCGTAATTGTCTGTGTTACTGTCTCTGTTACTGTATTTGTAGTTGTAGGCGTTACTGTCTTTGTCACTGTAGGGGTTGTTGTTTCAGTAATTGTTTCAGTTACTGTCTGTGTATTCGTAGGTGTTATGCTCGCGGTCGCTGTAGGTGTAACCGAAGGCGTAACTGTTTCCGTTGCTGTCTGTGTTATTGTATTTGTCAAAGTCGGGGTTATTGTTTCTGTTATCGTTCCTGTTATTGTAGATGTAACTGAATTTGTTATGGTAGGAGTTATTGTATCTGTTTGCGCGTTCACAATACCTCCTGCGAATAAAAACATTATTATAAATACCGGGGGGGGTTTCCCGCGCAAAATATTTATTTTGCCATACAGCCTTTTTTTTAAACCAAGAAATAAAGACAATATCATCCTCTTTCAAAACCGTTATTTTTACGGTTTTTTCGGATTAATCCCTCTGTTTTTTTATTGGATTTTGATTTCTATTAAATTATACATGATATACGTATTATTATCAATTTGTTTATAATCTTGGTTTATTAAGGTTGTTTTTTCGCGCGCGGGTGAGCTTTATCGTACTCTTTCTTTAATTTCTGAATCGAAAGGTGGGTGTAAATCTGGGTTGTGGACAGGTTCGCGTGGCCCAGGAGCTCCTGCACAGAGCGCAAATCAGCGCCCCTGTCGAGCAAATGCGTGGCGAATGAATGCCTGAGCGTATGCGGTGTTACTTTTTTTCTTATGCCCGCTTTTTCGGCGCGCGCTTTTATTATCCTCTCAACACTCCTCG
Organism: uncultured Spirochaetia bacterium; assembly: GCA_964534075.1. Lineage (GTDB taxonomy): Bacteria > Oederibacteriota > PGYV01 > PGYV01 > CAYTNY01 > CAZHOD01. The sequence continues at coordinate 2,684 of CAZHOD010000207.1, read as the reverse complement.
CGGTCAGCCTTTTACTGTTTTTATTTATAAAAAGCGGCCCCGAAACATACGTTTCCCGCAATTTTTTTATATAATCTCTGAGAAGATTAAGCGCGGATCCTCCCACCGGCGCTATCCTTGGTTTCTGCCCCTTGCCGAGCACCTTTATTTCGCCGTTTACAAGGTCCGCGTCCTTAATATCGAGATTTACAAGCTCGTTTATCCTTATACCCGTGGAATAAATCAGCTCGAGCATAACCCTGTCCCTCATCTCAAAAAACGTATCCGTACTCATGGAATCCAGGAGTGCCGCGGTTTCTTTTTCCGTCAAAACGCCGGGCAGCCTTTTTTCCTCTTTGGGTGAAAGTATATAAAAAAACGGGTTCTTTTTTATTTTTCCGGATTTTACCAGGTATTGATAAAAATTTCTTACGGCTGACGCCTTTCTTGTAATGGAATTCTTATTGTATTTTTTTCCGGCAAGAAACGCGAAATAACCCCTTATTTTGCTTTCATCCGGTTTAACAACGCCTCCGGCAAAATTTAAAAATTGTTTTATATCCCGCAGATAATTATTTATCGTATTTTTTGAGTAATTTTTTTCGTATTCAAGAAACCTTACATATTTTTTTAATTCAGTTTCGCTCTTATTCTTCATCCCTGATTTCTTCTTTATAATCACATTTTTTGCAGTACTTTACAATTTTATTTTTCTGGTACTTTTCGAGTAAAAATTCCGCGCCGCATTTCGGGCATTTTTCATCTACGGGCCTGTCCCACACCATAAAATTACACTTCGGGTAATTGGAACATCCGTAAAACCTCCTGCGCCTTTTCCCGCCTGTTTTTTCTATTATGTCTCCTCCGCATTCCGGGCACTTGACCCCCACCTTTTTTATTATCTGCCTTGTGTATTTGCAGTCCGGGTATTTTGAACAGGCGACAAAACTGCCAAACGGCCCCTGCTTTATAATAAGCGGATTTCCGCATTTCTGGCATTTTTCATCTATTTTTTCCTCTTCCCGCTCATGGCCTTTAAGAGGTTTCGCGTTTTTACATTCCGGGTAATTTTCGCACGACAAAAATTTACCGAACCGCCCCCATTTCACAACCATCCTGCCGCCGCATTTTTCGCATTTTCCGTGGCCGTCACCTTCTATTTCTTTTTTAAGCTCTTCCATATGGTTTTCAGCCTCCGCGAGCTGCGGCCGGAAATTTTTATAAAAATCAGCCAAAAGCTCGCGCCACTCTACCTTTCCTTCCTCTATACTGTCGAGGCTATCCTCCATTTCCGCCGTAAATTTTTCGCTTATAATCGACGGAAAGCTTTTTATCAGGACTTTGGAGACTACCTGCCCCAGTTCTGTAGGCTCAAACCTCCCGCCTTTTTCCCTGGCCACGTACCTTCTGGCGACAAGAGTATATATAATAGGCGCGTAGGTAGACGGCCGCCCTATATCCTTTTCTTCAAGAGTTTTTATCAAAGTAGCGTCGGTATAAGCCGGCGGCGGCTGGGTAAAATGCTGTTCCGGTATCAGTTCCAAAAGAGAAGGGATTTCCCCTTCCTCCAGGTTGGGAAGCGCTCTTTTATCCCCTTTTTTTTCTTTAGTATTGTCGCGGGAAATTTCATAAACTTTTAAAAAACCGTCGAATTTTTGTATGGAACCGTTGGCCCGCAGCGTATAATCCCCGGCCTTTATTTTCGCCCTCGTATCGTCAAAAACAGCCGGCGCCATCTGCGAGGCAACGAACCTGTTCCATATAAGCGTGTAAACCTTTAATTGCTGATCGTCCAGGCTCTCTTTCAAATCCCGCGGCGCCCTGAACGCGGATGTCGGCCGTATTGCCTCATGCGCGTCCTGCGCGGACTTTCGCGACTTATAAAAATTGGGTTTTTCCGGCTTATATTCCCTCCCTATCTTTGTTTCTATGTAATCCAGCGCCTCGTTCTGCGCCTCCTTTGCCACCCTTAGCGAATCGGTCCTCATATATGTAATAAGGCCAACCTGTCCCTCTCCTTTTATATTTATACCTTCGTAAAGCTGCTGTGATATAATCATTGTTTTCTGGGCCGTAAACTTAAACTTTCTCGCCGCGTCCTGCTGAAGCGTGCTTGTTATAAAAGGAGGAAGGGCGTTTCTTCTTCTTTCTTTTTTTAAAACTTCCGATACTGTATATGACTCGCCTTTCAGTTCTTTTTCCGCTTTTTCAGCCTCTTCGCTGTTTTTTATATCTATTTTTTTTCCGTTTTTTTCCGTAAGTTTGGCCGCAAAAGTTTCCTTTGTGTCTTTTTCCAGAACCGCCTCTATTGACCAGTATTCAACAGGATTAAAATCATCGATTTCCTTCTGCCTGTCCACGATGAGCTTTAAGGCAACCGACTGCACCCTTCCGGCTGAGAGCCCTTTTCTTATCGCCTTCCATAAAAGAGGGCTTATTTTATACCCGACCAGCCTGTCGAGGATGCGCCGTGCCTGCTGCGCGTTCACAAGGCTCATATTAATGCCCACCGGATTTTCCAGCCCTTTAAGCACCGCGGATTTGGTTATTTCGTTAAACATAACCCTTTTAATCTGTTTTTCCCCGAGGCGCTTTTCGCTCCTTTTAAGCTCTTCGGAAATGTGCCAGCATATGGCTTCTCCCTCACGGTCCGGGTCGGCAGCCATAAACACTTCCTCAACGGGTTTTAATTCTTTTTTAAGGCC
>CAZHOD010000206.1:0-4147 GCA_964534075.1 uncultured Spirochaetia bacterium | reverse complement strand
GCAGTAGAAATATGCTTGGAAAACCCAATTTTTTCACACCTTCTGAGGTATTACGTGGGGGTGCAATGAAAAGAGGGGTACTATAGAGAGCCCATAGAGGTGGAGGATAACAAAAAATGATGAAAAAAGGAGGTGAGGCTGAGCGTTCCCCTTTAACATTTTTATGTCCCGCAGCCTTGTCCTGCCGAAGCCGTTGGAGCCGCTCCCAATGGCGGTTTGGGGGTTTTTCAGCAGCCCGTTAGAACCTTTTTTACGTCACCAAACTTTTTTGAAAAAAATAAATACCTGATATAGTTTTAATAAACCAAACATTGAGTGGCATAAAAAATTTTTCAGGTAACGTTACGCAAAAAGGCAACTGTTGTCATCAAAGAAAATGCGCAAAACCCTGATAAGCTTTATTAAGAGTTTTTATGACGGTATTTTATGACCCTTACTTTTTCCATGGTTATTAAACCTTCCTGTACGGCTTTGTCAAGAAAGGGAAGTAATTTATTGATTCTTTCCGTCTTGTCGACAATTTCAACAATAATCGGAAGATCTTCGGATAGTCTTAATATTTTCGCGCTGTGTATCCGGCTGTCCGCTCCAAAACCCATTATCCCCCTGGAAACAGTAACGCCCGCAAGCCCTAATTCCCGGGCCTTTTTCACAATCGCCTCATAAAGAGGTTTTTTTTCATACTTGTCGGATTCTCCGAAAAAAACACGCAATAATGTCCCTTGTTCAGGCAGCTTCATTATTAGTACCTCCTTATCAAGACGAATAAATACTGGCTGATAAAATATCCCATAAATACCAACATGATACCAACAAAAAAACTGGCCATTACATTTATTAAAAAAAGGCCGTATTCATTATCGCGTATAAGGTGAAAACTTTCCAGTGAAAACGTGGAAAATGTCGTGAAAGAACCGAGAAATCCGATAAAAAGCATCATTTTTATATCCTGGGAAGCAACGATATATTCAAATGTTCCCCATAAAAAGCCTATGATTAAGGCTCCCGATAAATTGACACAAAGAGTCCCCCAGGGAAAACTACCGTTAAAAAAGCGTTGCGCGGCTCCCGATAGCAAATACCGCAGTATCGCTCCTAATGCGCCGCCCGCTCCGATAAAAAAAATCCTCAACATAAACCAAATTCTCCTTTTGCCTTGGTAAGGAGTCATCAGCCTTGTCGAGGCGGTTAATGGCGAACTCCATCGCCTGTATATTATATATTTGATTGGTTAATATTATACCCTGTGCCGTAAACCTGAGCGCCGGCGAATAGTTTATGGCTCCTCGGGCAGGACTCGAACCTGCGACAGGGTGGTTACGATCTGACTCCGATTGCTCGGAGAGCCGGACTATACCATCGCCCTGACATTACAGTTTTAGGCGGCGGGTGTCTAGTCTCTGCACCTTCCCTTAACCATTTATTACATCCGGGTTCAGGGCTTGGCTCAGGATTGCCCTCATGGGGTTTCCCTGAATTTACCCGCTTTTCACCTTAATGTTTCCATTAAGGGCTGCTAACTTTTCGTGTACAGCCACCTGCTCTACCAACTGAGCTACCGAGGAACGCATGTTTTATAGCTAATATATTTATCATATTAAAACTTTTGTGTCAACTGTGTTATTTTACCATGTTATTTAGAGGGCAGGCGGAGAAGCAAAACCAATTTTTATTGTCATTTTCATTGTTTGAAAATCGCCCTGAACAGGAGTAAGCCCTGTGCCTGAGCGCGGCGAATGGCGCGGGGGAAGCGAGTGGTTCGGGAAACGCTATTACGATACTGAGGCGGGAGGTTCAGGCCTTTTTGAACCAATTTCTGTTTGCGGACAGATAAACCACTATAAAAACCGACCAGGCAAAAGGCAGGGCGGTTAAAATCCAGAAACCCTCGGCCAGCGTAAACCCCAGGAATAAAACCGAAAATATTTCAATGACAAGCACAATAATAAAACCGGAATATTTATGTTTTTTTAGTTTGACATAACCTATTAATTTTATTATCCCGAAAACCAAAAGTAAAACACCGATAATAAATATCCCGGCGCCGAGAAGTCCCCACCCTGATTCGCCTTTATCCGAAAAAAGCAGGCTCAAAAATGCCCCGCCAAAAAGCACCATCCCGGCTCCGGACGCGGTGTTCAGCGCGGAAAAAATCATGCCGAGAATACTTACTGTATTTATGGATGTATCCGGACGGCTTGTTTTTGTTTTTCTTTCGGAAGGAGGATGCGCGGATTTTTTCCGGTACGGAAGGAAAAACAGCCCGCCAAAAAATACTAATACCAAAGCAAACGCGAGCCCGAAAGCATCAGCCTCTTTTCCGGAAAAAAGGGCGGATGACTCGGCGATGAACCCGATAAACCCGAAAATAATCAGCAGTGTGCCGGGGATCCTTAATATTATTTTAATCATGGTTATATACTATAACTGCCGCGGGCGTAATGCAAGGGTGTTTACCTGGAAATTTCCGGAAAAAATATTTGGATTTATACCCGTGATATGTTAGGGTGTTGCCCGCAGGGTGGAAATTTAATCAAAAAAGGAGGTATTTAAATGAAAAAATTATTATTAGCAATGCTGTTTTCGGGTGTGTTTGTTTTTGCCGGGTGCGGCGGGGAAGGGAAGGAGTCTTCAGGCAAAGGTGCTGAAAAAGCAAAAGCAGCCGGGGATTCACCGGAAACAAAGAAGGGAATAGAAAAAAAATTAAACGATTGGAATTTTCCCGTATACCCGGGGGCCGAGTTCAAGAAACTGGGCGACGATAAGGGGAAAATTGTATATTCAGCGCCTGAAGTGACTGAAAAAGAAAGAAAAAAAGTAAAAGCTTTTTATTCGGAAGTGTTCGAAAATATGAAAAAAAGCGGATGGGAGCCGGTGCTGGGAGAAATAAAGGCAAACCCCCAGTTTGATTATTTTTACGGAAAAGGCGATAATACAATAATGTTCAAGCAGAGTTATTTTACGGAATACGGGACAAATATACACGATTTATATATTACGATTACGTCGCGTTAAAACAGTGAAAATTATTAAGGCGCCGAAATCATGGAGAGGTAAACAATAAAGCAAAAAGTATTGATAAAAATAAGGCCTGCTGTTAGAATGGCTCAAACAAATGATTGAGGAGGTATTTATGCCGGCTAAAGACGGAGACACGGTAAAGGTACATTACAAAGGAAAACTCGAGGACGGAAATGTTTTTGACTCATCCGAAGGTAAAGACCCCATTGAATTTAAGCTTGGTGAAGGAAAAATCATCCCCGGGTTTGAAAAAGCCGTAAGCGGCATGGAAAAAGGCGAGAAAAAAACCATAAAGGTCGCGAGCGATGAAGCGTACGGCCCGGTAAAAAAAGAAGCGGTGGTTGAATTGGATAAAAAACAGCTCCCATCTGATATCAAGCCACAAAAGGGCCAGCTTCTTCAGATGCAGAAAGAAGGCCAGACAATAGTAGTGAACGTGAAAGATGTCGGCGAGGAAAAAATAACCATCGACGCGAACCACCCTCTCGCGGGCAAGGATCTTGTTTTTGACCTTGAACTGGTTGAAATAGGATAAAATTAAGCAATAAGGAAATTCATAAATTAAACATTTAAACAGCTGTTTTTTTCCGCGCAAAAGGTGTGTTTTAACAGAAATGCCGGAAGCGCGGGCCCGCCTGAAAATTTCCTTGGACTATTTTTGTGTTTTTTGGAATAATAAGGCAGTATAACGGCAGGGGCGATAAAATATCCGAGGCGTCGTATGATAGAAAAAATCAGGGAAAAGGTAAAACAAGAACTTATGAATTCCAAAAGCTCTCATGACATGGAGCATACCATGAGGGTATATTCACTGGCTGTGCGCATAGCGGAAATAGAAGGAGCGGATACAACCATAGTAAAAGCAGCTGCTTTGCTGCATGATATAGCGCGCGGTGCCGAGGATGAATCCGGAGGAAAAATCTGTCACGCGGAAAAAGGCTCTGTGGAAGCCGGGATTTTGCTGGAAAAATTCGGCCTGGAAAAAGAAAAAATCGAAAATGTAAAACACTGCATAAGGGGCCACAGGTTCCGCAACGGAATAAAACCCGAAACACTCGAGGCAATGGTTCTTTTTGACGCGGATAAACTCGATTCCATAGGCGCGGTGGGTACAGGCAGGGCTTTT
>CAZHOD010000205.1:0-4160 GCA_964534075.1 uncultured Spirochaetia bacterium | reverse complement strand
CACTACGCGCGCGGTTTTCATCGCTATCATCAGCTCCTCATTTGTGGGAACAACCACGGCCCTGACCCTTGAGCCCGGAGAAGTAATTATTTTTTCTTTTTCCTTTGACTTGTTTTTTTTCTGATTCAGCTTAATGCCCATAAATTTGATTGGTTTTAATACTTCCTCCCTTACGGCCGCGGCATTTTCTCCTATTCCGCCGGTAAAAACTATGGCGTCGAGCCCGCCCATGGCCGCGGCGTACGACCCTATATATTTGGTTATCCGGTAATTAAATATATCAATGGCGTACTGCGCCCTCTTGCTTCCTTTTTCCGCCTTTCCAATTATCTCCCTCAGGTCATTGCTGACGCCGGACACGCCCTTTAATCCGCTTTTTTTATTGAGCAGCGTATTCATTCCCCTGATATCCAGATGCTCCTTTTCCATCAGAAAAAGAGCCACAGCAGGGTCCATATCCCCGGTCCTTGTGCCCATAAGCAACCCCTCAAGCGGGGTAAATCCCATCGAGGTATCCACGGACTTCCCCTCTTTTACAGCGGCTATGGATGAGCCGTTCCCGAGATGGCAGGTTACTATTTTAAGCTTTTTTTTGTCTTTTCTTAATATTTCGGCGGCCCTCTTCGCGACATACTCGTGTGAGGTTCCGTGGAACCCGTATTTCCTTATATGGTACCTCTCATAAAGCTCATAAGGCAGGCCGTAAATATACGCTTTTTTATCCATTGTCTGGTGGAAAGCCGTGTCAAAAACAGCCACCTGGGGCACGTCCTTAAATATTTTTTCGCACGCTTCTATACCCGCGTAATTCGGAGGGTTATGCAGGGGCGCTATCTCAAAACACGCTTTTATAACGTTTTTCACGCCCTTTGTAATCAAAGCTGACTTGGAAAATTTTTCACCTCCGTGCACTACCCGGTGCCCGACTGCGTCCACCTGGATCCTGTCCCTGAAAAGCCCGACTTTAGGGTCGAGCATTATTTTTGAGACGTGGCCCACGGCGCTCGTATGGTCCGGGGCCTCTGCCTTTTTTCTGACTTCTTCGTCTTTTTTCATTTTATGCGTCCTAAAATGAAGCACGGACTCCTCATGGCCTATTTCCTCGACCGACCCCCTCGCGAGAACAGTCTTGTTTTTAGCCGCTATGTCTATAAGCTGAAATTTAAGTGAAGAACTGCCGCAGTTAATGACCAGTATTTTCATTGATTACCTCCGCGATTTGTTAGCAGGGTGTTTTTCACCCTTTATATTAACTCTGTTTTTTCCCCAGGCGTACTACATTTATGGTTGTTACATTAAGTATATCCGACGCCTTGCACCCGCGTGAAAGGTCGCTGCACGGAGCGGCGCTGCCCTGGTATATAGGGCCGTAAGCTTCCGCTTTTGCCAGCCTTTCGGTAAGCTTATACGCTATGTTTCCGGAATCCAGGTCCGGGAATATAAGGACATTCGCCGCCCCCGCCACTTCTGAGCCCGGCGCCTTTTTTTTGCCGACCTTTTCTATTAAAGCGGCATCTGCCTGCATTTCACCGTCTATTATAAGAGAGGGGTCCTTTTTCTTTGCCAGCTCGAGGGCTTTCACGGTTTTATCTATCCGGGGATGTTTCGCGCTTCCTTTTGTCGAAAAAGAGAGCAGCGCGACCTTCGGCTCTTCACCCATTATTTCCCTGTATGTATTCCCGGTGGTTACGGCTATATCGGAAAGCTGGTTCTCATCCGGGTCGATGACAAAACCGCCGTCCGCGTAAAAGAGTATGCCGTCTTTTCCGAATGATTTATCGGGAAGTATCATTATAAAAAAACTGGAAAGGGTTTTTATGCCTTCCTTCATCCCGATAAGGTAAATCGCGGCCCTGGACACATCCGACGTGGTGTTAACCGCTCCGGCGACAAAAGTATCGGCCCTTCCCTTTCTTACCATCATGGCGCCGTAATAGACGTCCTTCATCATTGTTTCCTTTGCCTGTTCCTTTGTTATATTTTTGTGTTTTCTGAGCTCATAAAACTCATCCGAATAACTGTCAATGTCCGGCGGCGACGCCATATCTATTATATTAATTTTATCCAGGCTGAAGTTCCCCTGCTTTGCTTTTTCCGTGATTTCCTCCCGGTTTCCGAGAATGGTTATTTCCGCCACCCCAAGTTCAGTTGCCTTTGACGCGGCCTCGATGGCCCTTATGTCATTGCCCTCGGGCAAAACAACTTTCTTCGGGTTTTCTTTTGCTTTTGTGTACATTTTTTCCATAAATCCGGACATTGTGTCCTCCCTGCGCGCCTGAATTTTAATACAAATATTATTTTATACCCGAAATTATTTTTTGTAAAGGAATTTCTTAAATAACGTGTGTGTAAAAACCTTTACGCCAAAATGATACCGCGGGGATATATACAATCCTGCCGCGCGGGCCGTTATTTACTCCGGCACCGCTCCGCGCAGTATAAAAACAACCTGCATAAACATTGGAATGTGAAGAAGGATAAGAAAAATAAAAAAAACCGCGAGCGCCCTGTATATTGCCCTGTAACCGCGGCTTTGGGTCCTGAAATACTCGACAAAATAAGGGTTGTCCGTCCAGAAGGAAACCGCCGTAAGGGCCAGATAGACAACTACTAAAGAAGCGGAGAAAAACACCCACACGGCGCCTTCGGAAACGCCTTTGAGCCGGGACCAAAAAAACACCACGCTTATTATTATATTGACGGTAAAAAGAATTCCGAACCTCACTTTTTCCTTTATCCGTATTTTTTTCGCGTCATTCCTGAAAAGGGCTATTATAACCGGCACAAAGAAATATATATTCACCCCGGCAAAATTGCTTCTTAGCCCGGGGCCCATAACAAAAGCCATCAAAGGTGTTATAAGTATGAAAATAAGGGGTATAATTTCCCTGTTAAGGTGGATGGTCAGCTCATCCCGGGCCCTGTCCCATTCAGCTGCCACGCCGACACCCACCTCCTCTGTCGATGCCCCGACTTTATGTTTTTTTTCCTCTGTTTCTTTTTTATCCATTCCCGCCACTTTTTAGAGGTATTTTTCCCCGCACGCCAGGTAATTTTTAACGTAATCCGAAACGCCATCCTCGAGCGAATGTATTTTTCCCCTGTAATTCATTTTTTTTATCACGGCTTTGGTATAATACTGGTATTTTCCTTTTATCTCTTCCGGCATTTCAATATATTCTATATTGGATTTTACTCCCATCGCGTTGAAAACAGCTTCAGCCAGGTCATTAAAAGCCCGCGCGTTTCCCGTTCCCGCGTTGTATATACCCGTCATATTATTTTCGTATAAATGAAGGGCCATGGCAGCCGCGTCCTTCACATAAAGAAAATCCCTGAGCTGGCCCCCGTCTTTGTATTCGTCTTTATACGACTTAAAAAGTTTCAGTTTACCGGCTTCCTTAATCTGGCCGAAGGCCTTGTGTACAACGCTGCGCATTTCCTTTTTATGATACTCATTGGGCCCGTATACATTAAAATATTTCACCCCCGCGATTCTGTCAAGTATGCCCTGCCTGAGCGCCCATAAATCGAAAAGGTGCTTTGAGTACGCGTACATATTGAGCGGCCGCAGCTTATCGAGCAATTCTAAGGAAGTGTCGCTGAATCCCAGTGACCCGTCCCCGTAAGTCGCCGCGGACGACGCGTAAAGGAATTTTTTGTTGTTTTTAACGCACCATTTTGCCAGCGCCTGCGTGTATTTATAATTATTTTCAATAAGAAAAGAAGCGTTTTTTTCCGTAGTGCTGCTGCATGCCCCCATATGGATTACGCCGCCTGCCGCCTTTTTCAGCATTTTATCGTCGAATATAAGCTTTTTTATAAAGCTTTCTTTTTCTTCGTAGTCGGTAAACGTAAGCCCGGTAAGGTTCTTCCATTTTTCATCCGACAAAAGGGAGTCAACTGCCAGTATATCGTACATCCCTCTGTTATTGAGTTCCCTGACAACCGCGCTGCCAATAAAGCCGGCTGCCCCCGTAACTATTATCATAATCAAATACCTCCGGCATTTCGCGCCGCGCCGTGTTTCAGCCGGCTTTTAAAATAATTTTCTTCCCGTATTTTTTCTCATAATTTTTCAGATGCTCCCTGTAATCCTTATAAATACTTTTTTTTATTTCCGCGGGAAGGGTGATTGTCACGTTCCTTTCAATCTGCTT
>CAZHOD010000204.1:0-4174 GCA_964534075.1 uncultured Spirochaetia bacterium | reverse complement strand
TAAAGGCTGCGGTTACAAAAGCCATAATACCCCTACCGTAACTGAGGTATTACAAATTCCGGAGGTAGTGCGTTCGCCAGCCCCTCGAGGACGGCGTTGTTACCATATCCCGCGCCGCGGTGTCCATATCCTACCCCGCGCGTTTTGTCCTGCTCGCGGCCATTAACCCCTGCCCGTGCGGGTATTTCACCCACCCCACCAGGCCGTGTTCCTGCTCGCCCATGCAGAGAGAAAAATACATAAGCAAGATTTCCGGCCCCCTGCTCGGCCAACAGCTGCGAAAACTCGAAGAAGATTTTGTCAAACAAGGCGGTTTGCGGGAAATGATGTACAAAACACGGCTTGAAAAGAGGAACAAAAGGTAAGTTTACCGGGACATTAATATTGTGGAGGCCTCAGCCCCTGCCCTCCGTAGCGTTTTTATTTTTGCGAAGGCGGAAATTCCTGACGTTATTCTCATCCGTACTTGTAGTATACGGCCTGTGCCTGCCCAAAACAAAGGCCCGGAGAGCGGGCACACTTTCGCACTTTGTGCTTCCCTCTGCGCCTTTCATGCTTCGGAGGACAAACGGGCAGGCATAGGTCCGCCTTTACAAAAATAACAAACCGGATTATACAGGCGTCACGAAGAGAGGCGGACAGACAGCCGGAGTTCCTCACTGTTTATGCCCGGCACTTATTTTCTACTTCCTTCCGTACATCCTGAAAACAAGGTCGAAGTTACAGGATTCTCCGTCTATTACCGCGAAGGTATCGTTATTTTTTTCCTTTTCGGGCGTCCGGTAAACAGAGACATGCCCGTTTTCTTTTCCTCCGGTTGTATAAAAACTGAATATATACGTTTTGCCCGGAGTCACTTCTGCGTCCGACATATTGATTAAAAAATAATTTTTGTCATGTATTTTAGAGCCATCAAGCCTGCCCCGCAGAACAGGCCTGCCTTTATTTCCTTCCGCGTTATATTCAAAAATACCAAAATCCGGGCCGGTTCCTGTTTTTGCCTCATACCCGCGCATTTTTACCGCTAAGGCGTAAATTTCAGGGGTTTTTGCCCTAAAAACCTGTCCAACGGATGAACCCGATACCGACTTATTATAAAAAGGAACACCGGGCTTTTTGACGGGGGCGGTATTGTATATTGTCTTATTCGGCAGCGAAAGGGCCAAAGAGGCCATCGCGGGAACAATGAAAATTAATATCCCGATAAAAAACCTGGCCCTCATTGTGTTTCTTTCATTTTTGATTTCATCGAAGAAATAATCCGCACGCCTACCCGTGAACGGCATACCGGGAAATTTAAGTATTATATTCAGCATAAAACACGCCGTAACTGCCGAAAAATAAATTGACCGGTTTTCAAAAACAAACAAATCTTTCATGAAAACTGTGGCAAGCGGGTCGGAAAGGTATGGGTGTACGCCCCTGAAAATACCGAGCGATAAAAGCGACTGGTCCACCCCTCCCCTCCAAAAATTAACCGTAAACAGGACAAAAAACAACATCATAACCAGGTCAAGATATATAAAAAACCTCGCGCGCCTGTACATAATGGTGGTTAAAACAAGGAAGGGCGTGGCAAATATCAGCCACTGCGGATGCCAGAGCATAACCGCGAATAAATACGAGGATGAGAACATGGAAAAATAAAAGGCCCACTGTATAAACTCTTCCCTGTTCACCGCCTCTTTCCAGTACGCCAGCGCGCTCATAAAAAACCAGCCGACAACCAGCAGGCTGATATTCACATCGTATTCGAGCCTCAAGCCCGCGCTGTATGTCCTCTGCAGGGCGTCGAAACCCAGGACATAGGTTTTAAAAGGGGCCGAATTTATGTACGGCAAAATTTCCAAAATAACCGGCACGAGTAATAAAAACATATTACGAACGATATACAGCGGCCTTTTTTCATTGAGCAGCAAAAGCGGTACAAATATAAAAAACGGGAAATATTTAAATGTCATGGAAATCCCGAAAAACAACACAAAAAGGCCGGTATTCTTTTTAAGGTAATGATAAATACCCAGGAGCATGAAAAAAACGGTAAATATGTCGTACTGGCCGAAAATAAACTGGCTGAAAAACAAAAGCGGCGACGAAACCCAGAAAACAACCAGTAATTTCGAATATTTAGATGACAGGCCTGTTATCCGGCCTATCTTATACATGACAAACGCGGAAGCGGCGAAAAAGAGAGCGGGAAGCGCCTTGTACCAAAAAACCACATATCCGGCATCAATGTAAGGATTTTTTATTATCTTAAAAATATAAAGCGGGGCGTTCCAGATGGCATAAAGTATGTAAGTGGATATCAGATAATTGCTTCCATGCACAAATTTCGCGTTTTCATCGTAAAAATCGAATATGTGCCCCCTGAAAACAGTGTATGAGGATCTACCCGTGTGCAGGATATCAGGATGCTGGAATACAAAATAGCAAAAAAGCGTTATTATGCCGTAAAAAACAACATCCGCCGTGTTAAATGGTTTTAATTCTTCCATAAGGATTTTAATCTTTTTTATCACCGCTGTTTTCTCTCCCTGAATATTATGGTCAACGCCATTATTTTTAGACATATTACATCAATTTACTTTTAATGACAACGTGAAATTTTATTCTGAACAAAGGGACGAAATATATACAGGCCAGTCAACAACATCCTGGCCCGCCTGGAAATATTCCGGCCGGGCAGGATAGATAATCAGAATTTTTGAAAAACGCCTCTACCCGCGGATTATCATCTTAAAGAACTTCTTTTACAGGTTTTTCTGCTTTTCCGCCACTTATCGGGCCGCTCATTCCAAGTCCACTTTTTTTTGAGTATCAAAAACTCCCGGCCTGTCTCCGCAGGCGCTTTTTCCTTCGCTGCCAGTTCTTTTTGTAATTTTTCATGCTCGTTATATTCGACAGTTTACGGTTTTTTACGGTATCGGTTCTTTCCATGTTCTTTCTTTGCCCTTCTCCCCCCCACTGCCTTATCTTCTGTAACACACCGGGACACATACCATATTTCCTCAGCATTTCTCCTGCCTTGATCCCAAAGCCGATGTTTCCCGGTAAATCCACCATTGTTCCTTCGGGCTAAACCTCTTTTTTCTTTGTCTTCTAACATTTTCTTCCATTTTACCGCCTCCTTTAGTATAATCTTATCAGGAGCCCGGAGTATATACAACTTCTATGCGCTCTTTGACGGCACCACCGCTAAATAATTGGCGCTATATTAGAAAAAGAGGTTAAAAAATATGAAAAACGATAATTTTTTTAAATCAGTTACGGAAAATTTAAATTTAAGTTTAATACAAAAGAATTTGAAATACGTATTCTTGTACATAACAATTTTGTTGTTTTTTGCCTTTGGAAAGGGTGAAGTTGTTTTTACAGATCTATATTTTTACATGGAACAGGGTTACCAGGGACAGTTTGCCTACTCTGTGTTGGGGCAGTTGTTGCTGTTTCCTTTTATTGTATTGCCTGAATCAGCGAGTGTTTTATTGTGGCAGGTTTTTGTGGCGGCAGTTATATGTTACTTAATTTTTCTATGGGAAAAAATCCTGAAACCGGAAAGTTTTTTGTTTCTGACAGCGTTTGTATTTTTGTCTTTTAAAGGGACAGCGAGTTATACTCTAGTGAGTGGGAACGCAGAGATTATAATGCAGCTGTTTTTGTGGACAGCTTTCTATTTTTACTTAAAGAATAGGGATGGGGAATTTCTGTTTTTTCTTTTTTTAGCCTCTTCTTTTAAACTTTACCCCATTGCTTTTGCCGGAATGCTTTTCCTGCGGGAAAAGAAAAATATCTTAGTGGTGGTTTCTTATTGGGCTGTTTTTATCATTTTCTACGCGGCCACTATGTTTTTATTTTCCGGACATTATCAGAGTATAGCAGGTTCTCTGAATTCGGGAGGGCATTTTTCACCTTTGTTGAGCAGGATGGCGCATGCGGCGGGTTTGGGAGAAAAGACCAGCTTAGAGACTTATTTGCTTTTGGGAAGCTTTGTCATAGCATCGTTTTTGGTTACGGCGAGAGGTTTGAGCAGAAAGGAATTGCTGATGTATACAGTTGCTACGTATGGAGTTTTGTCTTTGAGGGAGGAGTTTTATTCTTATTTTGTGTTAATACCAGCGGCGTTTTACGCAATAAGGATGCAGGGGAGGCGCCTGTTTTTGACGTTGGCTTT
>CAZHOD010000203.1:0-4212 GCA_964534075.1 uncultured Spirochaetia bacterium | reverse complement strand
ATACGTAAAGGCTCTTCACCAGGTTGTTAAGGTAGATTATTTTATACCCGGGTGCCCCCCGACCCTTGAAATAATAGAGACGGCAATCAACGCGCTTGTTGCGGGCAAGCTTCCTCCGGCGGGTTCAGTAATCGCGGATAATAAAAATCTGTGCGATACGTGCCCCAGGAAAAAAACAGACGAAAAAACCGTAAAAGAATTCAAAAGGCCGCATATGATAAAACCCGACCCGGAAATATGCCTTCTGGAGCAGGGAATACTGTGCATGGGCCCGGCCACAAGAGGCGGGTGCGGCGCGAAATGTATTAACGCGAATATGCCGTGCAGGGGATGTTTCGGGCCTGCCCCGGGTGTTGCTGATATGGGGGCAAAAATGCTGTCGGCCATAGCGTCGGTCATCGATTCCGATGACCCGGAAGAAATAAAAAAAATAACCGATACAATACCGGATCTGGAAGGAACCTTATACAGGTTTAACCTGCCGGTATCACTTTTCAGGAGGTCAAAGTAAAAATGAAAAAAATAACAATAGACCCGATTACAAGGCTCGAGGGCCACGGAAAAATAGATATATTTCTTAATGACTCAGGCAAAGTCGAAAACGCCTACCTTGAGATACCCGAACTGCGGGGTTTTGAAAAGTTCTGCGAGGGCAGGCCGGTGGAGGAAATTCCCAGAATAGTCCCCAAAATATGCGGGGTCTGCCCGGGTTGCCACCACATGGCGTCCGCAAAGGCGACAGACGCTGTTTATAATGTCAAAGTACCGCCGGCCGGGGTTAAATTACGAAAGCTTTTTTACGAGGCTCACAACCTGCACTCTCACCTCGCGCATTTTTACGCGCTTGCCGCCCCGGATTTTATAGTCGGGCCGCAGGCGGAAAAAGGCAAAAGGAACATTCTGGGGGTTATAGAGAAAGTAGGCCTTGAAACAGGCAAGGCTGTGATAGAAGCGCGCTCAAAAGCGCAGAAAATATCGGCTATTCTCTCGGGGCACCAGACGCATGTCGTAATGGCGCTGCCGGGCGGCGTTTCAAAAGGGCTGAATAAAGAAGAGGCTGAACAAATAAAAAAATGGGCAAATGAAATACTCGAATTCGCGAAAATGACCATTAAACTTTTTGACGACGTTGTTCTTGGAAATAAAGAATATGTGGGCCTTATTATGAGCGAGCCGTTTAAGGTAGTTACAAATTATATGGGGCTTGTGGATGAAAATAACAAAGTTAACATGTACGACGGCAAAGTACGCGTAGTAAATTCGGAAGGAAAAGAAACGGCAAAATTCGGCCCCGGTGAATATCTCGAACATATAGAGGAACACGCGGAAAACTGGTCATATCTTAAGTTCCCGTTTTTAAAAAAACTGGGGTGGAAAGGGCTTAAGGACGGCCCGGATTCCTCATTCGCCGGAGTGGCGCCGCTGGGAAGGCTGAACGCTTCGGACGGTATGCCGACCCCGCTCGCGCAGGAGCAGTATGAAAGAATGTATGAAACACTCGGGGGCAAACCCGTGCATCAGGTGCTCGCGCACCACTGGGCAAGGGTCATTGAAATTCTTTATTTTGCCGAACACCTTGTAGAGCTGGCGAATGATGAAGAAATACTTTCGGATGATATAAGGGCTGTACCCACTGAAACGCCTTCCGAAGGCGTCGGAATTGTCGAAGCGCAGAGGGGCACGCTTATACACCACTATAAAACAGACAGCAGCGGGATTATAGAAAAAATGAATATTATAGTTGCCACGGCGTTTAACTACGGTTCAATGAATATGGCCATAAGAAACTCGGCAAAAGCGCTTGTGGAAAAGGAAGGGAAAGTTACGGACGGGATACTCAACATGGTGGAAATGGCATTCCGCGCTTTTGACCCGTGTTTTGGATGCGCGACACATACGCTTCCGGGAGAAATGCCCCTCATTGTAAAGGTAAGAAAACCAGGCGGAGAGGTAATGGATGAAATAAGGAGGGACTAATAAACTTAAAACCGGAAACTGCAAACCGGAAACAGGTATAAAACATCGGAAACAGACATATGATAAAAATTAAAACATAAAGGCAGCATAAGCTTCCTTTTTGTTTTTAAGAAGGAAACATAAATGAAAAATAAGGTTTTAATTTTGGGCATGGGCAATTCCATATTATCCGACGACGCCATAGGGCTGATTATCGCCGAAAAAGTTTTTAATACTCTCAACTATAAATCACAAATCAAGAATCATGAATATTTTTTAGAACTCGCCGAAACCGGCGGCATGATGCTTATCGATATAATAAAAGGGCATGACAAAGTTGTAATAATCGACTCAATAAAAACAGGAAAATTTTTACCGGGCGAAGTTGTGGAAATATCGGCCGAAAGGGGCATAGGCTCCCACAGGCTTTTGTCATCGCATGATGTATCCATTTTTGAGTGCCTTGAAATAGGGAAAGGCCTGAAACATAAAATGCCCGGCTCTGTGCGCATATTCGGAATTGAGATAATAAATAACGAGGAGTTCGGAGAAAAATTAAGCCCGGAAATACAGGAAAGGGTTGAAGCAATCACCAAAGAAATACTAAAAACTCTTAAAAAATAAAGTATGAACGGAGGATATGGCTTATGCACAAACACAAGAACAAAACAGGTATTCATTACCGGCTTATGTCCTTGGAGATAAGATTGCGGGCATTGTTGAGCGGCTCATTAAGCCTTCTTGATGAAGCGGGGATTAAAGAGGGGGATTTAGTTCTTGATTTTGGATGCGGGCCCGGAATATATTCGTTTGCAGCGGCCCGAATTACAACACATAAAGGTACAGTATATGCCATGGATATTGTTGAGGACGCGGTTGAAGAAGTCAGAAAAAGAACCGAAAAAAACGGAATAAAGAACGTTGTGCCCATACATTCAGGCCTTGATACTCGCCTTTCAGGTGAATCAATTGACGTCATACTGGCATATAACGTATTTCATCATATTGACAACCCGGACAATATACTTAAAGAATTTCACCGCGTGCTAAAACCCTTGGGTGTAGTGTCTTTTTATGATAAGCATATGGATGAGGATGAGATAAAGCATGCCATGGAAAAGAGCGGATTGTTCAGTTTAAAAGAAAAAAAGAAAAATACGCACGTTTTTTTCCGGGTATAACCAGTGCGAAGAGATGCTTTAGGCGCAAACCTGAGTTTTAAGCCTGAAGCAATACTTATTATACCTGAGTTCACTTATATTATTTCATAACTATACCTTGCCTTTTATCATGAAAAGCTGTGCCTGTTTAATATCGTTGTACATGAAGGCGGCACTCTGACCTTCCTGCAGTCAATGTTTTATTTTTGGGAATCTGCGGGTGCATGGCTGTATTATTTATTCATTTTTAACAATGTATATGTTATCCAGTGAAAGTTCCGCGTACACGTCATTTGTCGGATTTGCGCCTGAAACTGAACGGATTGCAAAAACTATCCTGTCTATATCCAAAGTTACTTCGTCATATGTATGGCCGGAAGAAATGTCAAATGAGGCAAAATCAAGTGAAAGAGAGTGCCAGGCATTATCATTCGTCATAACAGGATATCTGTAAATGCTTAAACTGTCATTCGCGTTATATATTGAAATGTAAAGTATACAGTCCTGGCTGGCGTTCAGCCTGTAATCAAACTGCAGGTGATCAGCGTCATAAGCATTTGTTCCTGTCGCAGATGAAGTATTTAGAAAAATTCTCATCCCGAATAATGTGCTATTGTCTTCCTTTGTTGTACCTGTCATTCAAAAATAATAATCCCCAAGCTGCGCGTCTCCTCCTGTTGCCACAGTACCTCTGCTGATATGCCCTGCACCGGGATTTATAAAATAACTATTGCTGTTGGTGCAGTCAGAACATTCAATAAGGCTTATTTCATCATTATCCTCAAAATCATCAACAGCAGCGATAATTTCAGGAGTTGGGCCGGAAGTAGGGGTAGGGGTAGGAGCCGGCTCAGAAGGGGAATTATTGGAGCAGCCTGCAAGGGCATAAAAAGCAAGAGCAGCAGTAATAAGAAGTAATAGATATTTTTTCACAAAAACCTCCCATATAATTTTGTTAAAATATAACATATTTTAGTTTGACTGCAAATACCTTCTGTTATTAAGTTTGTGGAAATTCCCCGGTTTTATCATTAAAAAATCAGGAAATGGATTATTAAACAGGTGAAATCAGCAAAAGAAGATTTAAAATGCATCG
>CAZHOD010000202.1:0-4234 GCA_964534075.1 uncultured Spirochaetia bacterium | reverse complement strand
GAGCCCCGGATTTTTTCTGTTTCATTTTTTCCTTGAGTTTTTTCATGTATTCTTTCGGATCCATGGCTCCCGCTGAAGGCGTGCCGCTATCCCGCGCCGCGGTGGTTTTTCGCGGCGGGGAAGGGGGGCCTGCCTGTGGCCGCGGGGCAGGCTGTTTTTTTTCCGCCATTTTTTCCTTAAGGTTTTTCATGTATTCCTTCATGTCGCGTTTTTCAACCGGGGGCGCGGGCGCGGCTTTTTTCGGCTTTTTCTCTTTATATTGGTCGAAAATATTTTTAATTTCCCCGAAGCTCATATTTTTAAGGCCCGCTATCCTCTGCATGGCGTCATCGACCATACTGCCTTCTTCGTGTATCCTGACGTGTTTGGTAAATTCGGCGATAGCTTTTTCTTTGTTTCCGCGGTTCTGGTAAAGCTGCCCGAGCATGTAATGAGAATTCGCGTAGGTGGGATCGAGCTTGACCGCCTTCCTGTAGGCCCTTACCGCTATATCGGGTTTATCGAGCTTGTCGTATATCAGCCCGATTGTATTGTATAATTTGCCGCTGTTCGGGTTTAGTATTATGGCTTTTTCAAACGCTTTGATAGCCATTTTATAATCTTCTTTATGCTGGTAAGAGTGCCCCATGTTGATATAAGCGGACAGGTAATTGGGGTCTATGGAAAGCGCCCTGTTAAAGGCCTCGATTGCCTTGTCGTACATGTGTTTTTCATTAAAGGCGACACCTAAATCGTGCGCGTCCTTTGCCTTGTTGATATTCTTTTTGGCGGCTTCTTCTAGTTTTGTGATGGCTTCTTGCTCTTTGCCGCCCTTTAAAAAAGAACCGATACCAAGGTGGTAAAGCCGCTCCGTATAAACCGGGTCGAGTTCGCCGGCTTTTTTAAAGTGGGCAAGGGCCTTCTGGTATTTGCCCATGTCATAATAGACATTACCCATATTATTATAAAGAAGCGCGGCTTCGGTGTTTTGTTCTATGCCTTTTTCATACACAAACAGCGCGTCGTTGTATTTTTCCTGCCGCGCGAAAACAAGGCCGAGCTGGTTAAAGGCCTCTATGTGCCGAGGATTGATGTTGATAAGTTTTTTAAAGGTGTCATAAGCGCGTGTATATTCCCCCATATCCGAGTAAACAAATCCCATATTACAACGGCCGTCAGTGTCTTTCGGGGATATCTTAAGTATTTTTTCGAATTCTTTTATGGCCTTTATGTGCTCGTTTTTATTGGCGAAATCAAGGCCTTTTTTCAGGTATTCCTTTTTTTTCTGTTCATCGGATTTAAACAGGCCCATTTTTACTCCTTTATATATCTGAGATAATAAAATTATATCATAACGCACTTTATTGTCAAACAAAACGGAATATCGTCCCGGCTCTGCCCGGGGCCGTTTGATTTGACATCTCCCCCCGATATGCTATATTTATACAGGATTTTAAATTACACGGAGGTGTTTTTATGAAAAAAATATTGATCTTATTTTCCATCGTTATTATTGCTTTACCGGCTTACGCGGGAATAGGAATTTCCCTGTGGGGAGGGTACACGAGCGTCGATATGGAAGACATGAACAATCATTTAGAGGAAAAAGAAAGCGATATCAAGGGTTACGGGCTGACCCCGACGGTTGATACATACAAACACGCGGGTTTTGCCGTCCTGGATGTTGATTTTAAAATACTGCCCGCGGTAAAAGCCGGCGTAAGGGGCGGTTTTGTAATCTGCGCGCCGGCGAGTGTCGAAGTAACCGGTGATTTAACGTCAATCGACTCGTCATACGACACGGGCACACTGGCTTACAATATGAACGGTGTACTGCTCCCGCTTATGGGGGGCGTTAAAGTCGTCCTTGGCGCGCCGCTTGCGCCTTTTGAGCTAACCGCGTCTGTGCACGCGGGTTACGGCCTTTATTTTATAACACGTGGAATAAGCCTTGATTCGGATGTGGGCGGCAAAGTAAGAGCGGACATACCTTATATAGGCGAAGGGTTTGTCGGTGAGGCGACAGCAGGTGTCACCGCGGGCATCGTGCCGCTGATAGATATAGTGGCGTACGGCGGGTACAGAATAGCTAACGCTCCTTATGTTAAGGCGGACGCTTCCATTGTAGAATCGGAGCTTGAAATAGATGTCCCTGAGGGTGAAACACTAAAAGATTCCGAAGGGAACGATATACGGGTTAATATGAGCGGATTTACAGCAGGGGCAGGGCTGAGAATCAGGTTCTGAGGGCAGTTGTTCCATTAAAGCCCGGAGGTAAAAACAATTTCCATTCCCAAACAAGAACCAATTCATAATTTATATTTATATTAAGAACACAACAGAAGCAACGATTTCCATTTCCATTAAAAACACACACTTATCCCTGCCGGGCCGCTGAGCCGCCAGGCTGCTGCTCTTCCGAGCTTCCAGGCTGCCGGATTAACTTTCAGTTTTAACCTTTAAACTTTGAGTTTAAATTTGATTTATGCAACGTTTTACGTTAAAATACGTTTTTAAATTAAAGGAGGAAAAAATGCGCGGAATATTATTTTTCTTTGTTTTTATTATAATTAATAGTTCTTTATTTGCCGCAGCGGCAACGGTTGATGTGGATTATGCTTCGGAAACCGCCCCATTTAATTACAGGCAGGTTCTCGGTAATAATTTCGGCGTGTGGAACGAGGAAGAAAAATATGATGATAACCTGGAAAAGATAAGAAAGACAGGCTCTTATTTACTGAGGTTCCCCGGAGGGAGCCTTTCGAATGAATATCACTGGAACGGTACAGGCTCATATACATCAGAAAATGTATGGGTGCCGGATAATACCAGCTGGACGCCGGGGTTTATCGCTTACCCTTTGTACAGGGGGTCTTCATCGCTCAATTACGGGCATCCCGGCAACCTGACGGATGGAGACCTTTCAACCGAATGGGTTTCAGATACAATAACAGCCGCTTCCCGGACAACCAACGCTTACGTAATAATAAATTTCGATTCCGCGGAATATGTGGATGAGTTTGAGATAGAATGGGGGAGTGTTTACGCGGCGGAATATGAAATACAGTACTGGAACCCTCCGGGAGGCTGGGAATATCAGTGGGCCCCGCACAATGGTGACGCTGATTACTGGGTAACCGCCCTTGTTGTAACCGGAAATACCGGAGGAACGGACATAAGGGCGATCAGCAGGACATCCCGGAGAAATTACAGGGTTCTTATGAGAAAAAGCTCGGGAAAAGGTTACAGGATAAAGGAAATTTATTTGCGCGACGGAACAACACAGCGCACTGTTAACTCAAAGGATACGAACCAGACAGAAACAATAGCGTCCCCAATGAATATAGCTGTGGATTCATCGACCGCGTGGGAAGGGGCTTTTTCATTTGAGGCGTATATGGATTTTATGAATAACATGGGGGCCAAAGCAATACCCTGCGTTTCTGTAAATTTCGGCACGGGTACGCCGCAGGAGGCCGCGGCCTGGGTCCATTACGCGAATGTCGTCAAAGGTTATGATATCGAATACTGGGAAATAGGCAATGAAATGGAAGGTGTATGGGAAGCAGGCGGGCCTGTGGACGCGGAATATTACACAAAAAAATATATACGCATGGCAGAAGCCATGAAAGCTGTCGATCCATCCATAAAATTATGCGGCCCTGTCCTCGCCGGGCTCAAAAACAATTCGGGGATTTATGACGGAAACTCGTTTATAGAAACTTTTTTCCAGGTGCTTGCGGCAGAAGGAAAGCCGGATTACGTGGATGTTGTTGATTTTCATATTTACGCGAACTGGAGCAATGACAACGCGGCTGATACGCTAAATACTCCCGCGGACTGGACATCCGGCCCGGATTATAAGGGTTTCCTCGATAATCTGATTTCTACTTATTACGGTTCCGCGGACGCGAAAGAAATATTTTTATCCGAGTATAATTCCGGCAACGCGGCGCTTTTTACAATGAAGCTGGAAAACGGTATCTGGTGGTTTAACTGGATGGGCGAGTATATAAAATCATTTGGTAACAGGGCTTACGCTACTCTCTGGGATGTTATGAACAACAACGCCTTTACAGGCAATTATGACCATGGCTATATAGAAAACGGTACGCATTCGGACTCAAAATACCGTTTCCAGGAACGCTCCTCATACTGGTCGATGTACATGATGAACAATTATTTTGCCGTGGCCGATGATTTCGGAAACACACTTGTTTCTGCGTCTTCGGACCAAACGCTTTTACCTGTTTAC
>CAZHOD010000201.1:0-4236 GCA_964534075.1 uncultured Spirochaetia bacterium | reverse complement strand
TTTGCAATTTACATTGTGCATTTAAGTGTGGGGCCGTAGCTCAGCTGGGAGAGCATCAGGCTGGCAGTCTGAGGGTCAGGGGTTCGATCCCCCTCGGCTCCACCATGATTTTTCAGCAAAGCTGAAAAATAGAACAGGTGAACATTTGAGCAGTTGACAGGAGAAAAAAGAAATTATCTATCAATAAAATTAAGAGATGATACAGTCACCTGATCACCTGTCATCTGTTCAAAATAGGCTCATAATATAGAGGGTGTGTTTGTTATGTTCATGTTTGAGAACCTTGAAGTTTACAGAAAGTCCGTGGATTTTTGTGAAAAAACAGGCATTATAACGGATGGTATTCCCAAAGGAAATTATTACTTAACGGACCAGTTAAACAGGGCCGCGCTTTCTATTGCGCTGAATCTCGCGGAAGGAAATGGTAAATGGACAAAAGCAGACAGAAAAAATTTTTTTATTATCGCGCGGGGTTCCTTGCATGAATGTGTACCAATACTTGAGTTATTAAAAAGAAAGAAATTATTGACTCCGGATAAGTGCGGAGAATTGAAAAAAGATTTGGAAATTATTGCGAAAATGATATCGGGATTGATTAAGGGAATGAACAAACGAAAACAATAAACATTTAAAATTATACAGGGAAAATTTTATGAAAAAATCCATAAAACAGGGAATAATTAACGGTTTAAAGGGAGCGGCCATAGGCACGGCGAATGTCATACCGGGCGTATCAGGGGCGACCCTGGCCATAATTACCGGTATTTTCGAGCGGCTTGTAAATGCCGTTAAATCCGTAGACACAAAGGCGGTAAGGCTGTTTTTCAGCGGAAGGTTCCGGGAAGCAGGGAGGCATATTGATTTTAATTTTTTATTCGCGGTGTTTGTCGGGGCCGCCGCCGCGATACTGACTCTGGCAAGAGCGCTTGAATACCTTTTAACCGCGCATGAGGTATATGTCATGGCTTTTTTCTTTGGCCTCATATTGGCTTCTGTTTATTTTGTCGGAAGAACAGTCAAAAAGTGGTCCGTTTTTAAGGTTTTTCTTTTTGCCGCGGGAACCGGTTTCGCTGTGTCATTGATTTTTTTTAATCCCGCGGTCGAAAACAGCAATACCTTTTATGTTTTTGTGTGCGGGCTGGCCGCGATAAGCAGCATGATACTGCCCGGTATCTCGGGTTCTTTTATACTTCTGCTTATGGGCAATTACGAATTAATTATAAGGGCAATTAACAGCCTCGATTTATCAATACTTGTGCCTTTCGCGGCGGGATGTATTATAGGATTGCTGGCGTTCGCGCACATATTGTCCTGGATACTGAAAAAATTCCGGGACGCGACGCTGGCGATATTAACCGGATTTATATGCGGTTCACTTGTAACAATATGGCCGTGGAAAAAAGAAATATTTTCGGGTTTTTTAACAGACAGGCACGGTGAGCCGGCGCTTATAGGGTATGAAAGATATATACCGGCTTTAAATACGGAAGTAATACTGGCGTTAATAACCGCCGCGGCCGGTATTGCCTGTATATTTGTGATGGAAAATTACGCGAATAAAGGAAAAGGCTGAATAATGTATTTTCAGGACCTTATTTTTACTTTACAAAAGTTCTGGGAGAAGAAAGGGTGTATAATAGCCCAGCCTTATGACGTTGAAAAAGGAGCGGCTACATTTTCCCATTCTACTTTTTTCAGGGCCATGGGCCCCGGTGGATGGAACATCGCTTATGTCGAGCCCTGCCGCAGGCCCAAGGACGGGAGGTACGGAGAAAATCCCAACAGGTTCCAGCATTATTACCAGTACCAGGTTATAATGAAGCCCGCTCCCTCAAATATCCAGGAAATGTACCTTGACAGCATAGAGGCAATAGGGATAAAGGCCGGGGGCCACGATATAAAATTCAACGAGGACGACTGGGAATCGCCGACTCTCGGCGCCTCGGGGCTGGGCTGGCAGGTCTGGCTGGACGGCCTGGAAATAACACAGTTTACTTATTTTCAGCAGATGGCGGGGATAGAACTAAATCCGGTCTCAGTAGAGCTTACCTACGGGCTGGAAAGGCTCGCTATGTACATACAGGGTGTGGACAGCGCTTTTGACATAAAATGGAACAAAAATTATACTTACGGCGATGTTTTTCTTGAAAACGAAAAGCAGTTTTCCGCGTATAATTTTGAGGCCGCGGATATAAATATGCTTTTAAAAACACTGGAAGCGTTTTATGAAGAGGGCAAAAGAACCGCTGAAAAAGGGCTTCCCATACCGGCGTATGATTACGTCCTGAAGATATCGCATATATTCAATATTCTTGACGCCAGAAAAGCAATTTCTGTTTCTGAAAGGCCTTCATACGTAAAAAAAATAAGGGATCTTGCGCGCGTCTGCGCGGAAGAATATTTAAAGATAAAAGTAAGGCGGGAAATAAAATAATATGGGCAAAAAAACAGCAAAAAAACAGCGAAAAAACAGGAAAAAAAATGTCCTGCTGGAAATAGGGGCGGAAGAAATACCCGCGGATTACCTGGCTCCTGCGGCGAAACAACTGCGCGCTGACGCGGCTAAAATTCTCGAAGAAAAACGGATAAGATATAAGGATATTGAGTCATTTTATACGGTCAGGAGGTTCATCCTTTTTATAAAAGGGGTAACCGAAAAACAGGAAGACCTTTCATACGAAAAAAAAGGGCCGCGTTACGATATAGCGTACAAAGAAGGAAAACTTACTGATATAGGGAAGGCTTTTTTAGAAAAGAACGGATTGACAGAAAAGGATATAACAATTAAGGAACAGAAAAAAAATAAATTTGTTTTCGCGGATATTTTTGAAAAAGGCAGGGGCACATCGGCTGTGCTGAAGGAAATCTTTCCCGGTTTAATCGGAGGATTGAAATTTCCAAAATCCATGGCCTGGGACGATTCGAGGGTATTGTTCGCCAGGCCCGTAAGGTGGATAGCATGCCTTTACGGAGAAAAAGCGGTTCCGTTTAGATTCGGGAACGTAATGGCGGCTGATTATACTTACGGACACAAGTATACCGGGAAAAGAAGGATAAAAATAAAACCGGCGGAAAAATATTTTGATGAGATAAAGAAGGCGGGTGTAATAATCAGCGGGGAGGAAAGAAAAAGAGAAATAATAAAAAAGACAAACAGTATTCTGGGAAGGAAAAAAGAAAAGTTGATGGAAGACAGGCCTCTTCTGGAAAAAGTGGCGGATTCGGTGGAAGCGGTATCGGTAATGGAAGGTGAATTCGACAAACGGTACCTTTTTCTCCCCAAGGAAGTGATAGTGACGGCGATGCGCGAGCATCAGAGGTATTTTGCCGTAACAAAAAACGGAAAATTCACAAATCGTTTTGTCAATGTCAGGGACGGAGGCACGAAGAATAACGTTTTTATAGCGAAGCAGCACGCGAAAGTTCTTTACGCCAGGTTGAATGACGCTGAATTTTTTTACAAGGAAGACATGAAGGAGCCGATAGAAAAGAATAATGAAAGGCTCGCGGATTCTATTTTTATCAGCGGGCTGGGGTCGATGAGCGAAAAAGTGGAGAGGCTGAAAAATATCTGCGGCATGGCCGGAGAAATTTTTAATTATAAGAATCCCGGGGTGCTGAAGGAGGCCGCGGAATTTTGCAAGGCTGATTTGGAGACAAATATGGTGGGGGAAAAGGAATTTAATTCATTGAGAGGGTTTATGGGCGGGGTTTACCTTGTGAAACAGGGAAAAAAAGAAGAGGTGTATAAAGCGGTGCGGGACCATTATTATCCAAATTACGCGGGCGGCCGGCTGCCCGAAACAGAGGAAGGGCTGCTGCTGAGCCTGGCTGATAAAATGGACAACCTCTGTGGTTTTTTTATAGCCGGGTTTAAACCAACGGGAAGCAAGGACCCTTACGCGGTCAGGAGGCAGGCGCTCAATGTAATATATATGGTCATGGAAAGAAAAATAAAAACCGGCCTCAGAGAGCTGATAAATGCCGTGGCAGGGGAATACAAAAAGCAGTTCTCGGCGAATTTGGAAAAAGGGGAAGTTATCAATTTTTTCAAGCAGCGTGAGGCGAATTATTTCAGGGAAAAGGGAGTAGATTATGATATAATCAACGCGGTGCTGGCAGCTTCCGGCATCAGCCTCAATATAAATTCCGATTATGAAAAAGCGCAGGTGCTTTCCCGCGCGAGGAAGAGTAAGGATTTCAACGGTGTGGTTTTCGCGGTAAGCAGGATAAATA
>CAZHOD010000200.1:0-4236 GCA_964534075.1 uncultured Spirochaetia bacterium | reverse complement strand
CATAAACAGAAAGGGGGTGTTCTAATGACTGATATGCAGACCATAATATTAATTACAATAAGGCTTATTGAGGCCATAGTGCTTTCAATAGTCGTGGCAGGAAGCATTTATATATGCCTTGATTTGATATTTGGTGAAAAAGGCGACAGTGGTATTGCTAAAATAATAAAAAATTCGGTCAATGCCGCCATATTCGCCTTTATTATTCTTATTTTTGTAAATGTAGAAGTGATAAACGCGGGCCTTTTGATACTGGTCGCGATAGCGGTGGTCGCGGCCGGCCTTTTTGCCTTTTTACGCGGCCCGTTAAAAATGGACGAAAAATCAGGGGGATTTTGGGCCCTTTTTGTTATTTTATATACGTTTTCCCTTTATTTAATCATAAAAGAGATTTTAAAATTTAACGGATAATCGAAAATCACGCCATATAACGGTTTTAAAGCAATCTTTTTACCTTTACAAAATCAAAAAAAACTATATAATACAGTGAAAAAAGAGCGGGTGTAATTCAATGGCAGAATGCAAGCTTCCCAAGCTTGAAGCGTGGGTTCGATTCCCATCACCCGCTCCAGAAAAAATCGTTTCACGGTTTTTAGAGCAGTTGAGCAGATGGAGCAGGCTGAACAGTTGGATATCTGCGAAACTGTGTTTAATCTAATTAACCTGCTCGGTCTAATCAGTATTAGAAAATTTCGCGGCAGCCGTAAGGCAAGCAAAAAATAACAGGAGAGTAGATGTCACAGGAAGACAGGTGGACAGATTTGCATATTCATACCACGAATTCCGACGGCGCTTATTCAGTCGGGGAGGTTTTTTGCCACGCAAAAAAAGGATCCCTCGAAGCTATAGCCATAACAGACCATGATACAACAGCCGGTGTTAAAGAAGGAAAAGCGTTATCGAAAAAATATTCCATTGAATTTATTCCCGGGGTGGAACTTTCTGCTTCTTATAAAGGAAAAGAAGTACACATAATAGGGCTTTACGTTGACCCGGATAACGCG
Source organism: uncultured Spirochaetia bacterium (assembly GCA_964534075.1). GTDB lineage: Bacteria > Oederibacteriota > PGYV01 > PGYV01 > CAYTNY01 > CAZHOD01. Next base: position 3,232 of record CAZHOD010000200.1, on the reverse strand, counting down.
GGGTTTTCAGAAAAACTGGAATATTTTCAGAAAAAAAGGGCTGACAGGGCCGAAAAAATAATAATGAAATTAAAAGGCAGCGGGATTATTATCGACTTCAAAGAACTGTACGAAATTACCGGGAATATGAAAAACGCCGGAAGGGTACATGTCGCTAAATTGCTGGTAAAAAAAAATATAGTCAGAAGTATCAGGGAGGCGTTTAATAAATTTCTCGCGGAGGACCGCCCGGCCTATGTTAAAAAGGCTAAACTTACGGTCGCAGAGGCAATATCCCTTGTGAAGGGGGCGGGAGGGGTGTCGGTACTGGCTCATCCGGTTCTTGTGGGAAGGGATGATATGATAAAAAAATGGAAGGAGCAGGGGCTGGACGGGATTGAGGCCTTCCACCCTGACCATAAACCTGCCGATACTCAAAGGTATACCGGTATCGCGGAAAAACACGGCCTTCTGATAAGCGGCGGTTCGGACTGCCACGGCGCGATAAAAGGGCATACAAGGATAGGAAAAATCAGGCTGCCCTACGATTATTATGAAAGAATAAAAAGATACAGGCAGGCGGCGGCCGCGGACGAAAAAGTAAGCTGAAAATTAAAGCGAAAACAGCAAAAAATGTTGAGTTAAAGGTGAAAAAATGAGCGAGAAAAAGAACAAAAAATCAGGCGGCGAAACAACAGAGGAAGCCCTGAGTAAAAAGGAACACCTTGATTTTTTCAGGGAAAAAAATGTAGAGCCGTACGCTTATTCCTACGGGCGCACGGCGATGACAGCGGAGCTGCTGAAAAAATATGAGGGGCTGGAAGAGGGCGCGGAAAGCGAAAGGGAAGAAAAAATTGCCGGGCGCGTTATGAGCGTCAGGGGCCACGGCAAGACTTCGTTCGGGCACATTAAGGACGCAGCGGGAAAAATACAGTTTTACGCGCGGAAAGATATCCTTGGAGAAGAGGAGTACGGGCTTTTTAAAAAAATAGATGTCGGGGATATAGCCGGTGTCGAGGGCCCGATTTTTAAGACAAGGACAGGGGAACTTACAGTTAAGGCAAAAAAGATAACGCTGCTCACAAAATCCCTTATGCCGATGCCCGAGAAATATCACGGTTTAAAAGACAGGGAGTTAAGGTACAGGAACCGGCACCTCGACCTTATTATGAACGACGATGCCGCGAAAAAATTTGAGGTGAGGGTAAAAATAATCCGGGAAATAAGGAATTTCCTGGACTGCCGGGGTTTTTACGAGGTCGAGACCCCTATGATGCACCCTATACCCGGAGGAGCGAAGGCAAAGCCTTTTTTTACGCACCATAACGCCCTCGATATGGACCTTTATATGAGGATAGCGCCCGAGCTGTACCTGAAAAAACTCCTTGTAGGAGGGTTTGAGAAAGTATACGAAATAAACAGGAATTTCAGGAACGAGGGCATATCGATAAAACATAATCCCGAATTTACCATGCTCGAAGTATATAAAGCCTACGCGGATTACCGCGAAATGATGGATATCGCGGAAAAAATGATTGTGGGGCTGGCGGACAGCGTGTACGGCGCGAGGACAATTAAATATCAGGGCGAGGAAATAGACCTTTCGCCTCCGTGGAAGAAACTCCCGATGAAAGACGCGGTAAAAGAATACGGCGGGCTGGACATGGATAACACACCGGATGAGGAGATAAAAAGCAGGCTGAAAGAAAAAGGCGCCGAGTTGAGGAAAGGTATAACAAAAGGAGAGCTCACAGCCCTGGCTTTCGAGGAATTTGCCGAAGAAAAACTTATACAGCCCGTTTTTATAACGGAATTTCCCGTGGAAGTATCCCCGCTTTCAAAAGTAAGCAGGGATAATCCGGAAGTGGCGGAAAGGTTCGAACCTTATATATTCGGAAGGGAAATTGGCAACGGCTTTTCAGAGCTTAATGACGCGGAGGAACAGGAAAAAAGGTTTTTCAGCCAGATAGAGGCGGACACTGACGGGGAAGTTTTCAGGACAGTCGACAGGTCTTTTATAGACGCGCTAAAAACAGGTATGCCCCCGGCCGGCGGGCTGGGCATAGGCATAGACAGATTGGCCATGTTTTTTACCGACGCGGCGTCAATAAGGGACGTAATATTATTCCCGCTTTTAAGGCCGGAAACCGGATGAATTCAAAAAACTGTTATAAGGGATGTGGATCTGAAACTGAAACGCAGGAGTTGAATTAAGATGCCCAAACCGTTTACATATTTTATAGGGTTGAGGTACCTCTGGACAAAAAAACAGGGTTTTGTCTCAGTTATAAGTTTTTTGACTGTCGCGGGTATAGTTGTGGGCGTCAGCGCTCTGATTATAGTTATATCCGTAATGAGCGGGTTCCGCGAGGACATGAGGGACAAGATAATAGGCACCAACGCCCACGTGGTTTTGGGGGCGTACTCAAAAGAAGGGATAAAAAATTACCGCGATAAAATCAAAGAGATAAAAAAAATGGACCATGTTATAAGCGCGGCCCCTTATTTTTTCGGGCAGGTTATGCTTAAATACGGGGAAAACGTGGAGGGCCTTGTGCTGTGGGGGGTTAACCCGGATTCGATATCAAAAGTGAATGAACTTAAAAAAAATATAATTAAGGGAGACATTGATTTTATAACAAAAGACCTCCCTGATAACAGGAAAGGTATACTGCTTGGAAAAGAGCTGATGAGCCTGCTCGGAGCGGAACTGGGAGACGAGGTCATACTTATTTCCCCGGTTTTTATACGCACCCCGACCGGTATGGTGCCGAAAATGAACAATATGAAAATAGTAGGGGTGTTTGAGGCGGGGATGTATGATTATGACACCACGTTTTCATATGTTTCAATTGATACCGCGCAGAAGCTTTTTGACAAGGACGATGTAGTTACGGGAATAGGAATAAAGACGGATAAACTGGAAAACGCGGTGGGTGTGGCTTCGGAGATACACAGGAAGTTTCACGGGTTATGGGCAAGGGACTGGATGTCTATGAACAAAAACCTTTTTGCCGCGGTAAAAATGGAAAAGTTCGTAATGTTTATTATCCTTACGCTGATAATCGCGGTCGCGGCTTTTAACGTGGCCAGCACCCTTATAATGATGGTAATGAGAAAAACAAAGGATATAGGCATATTAAAGTCTATGGGCGCGACAAACCGGGATATAATGAATATTTTTATTATCCAGGGGGTGGTTACGGCTTTTATCGGAACGCTGCTGGGTTTTGCTATAGGCGTGGGCATATGT
>CAZHOD010000199.1:0-4246 GCA_964534075.1 uncultured Spirochaetia bacterium | reverse complement strand
AAATGCTCGTAAATAACCGGGTCACCTTCTTTTTTTACCTTTTCCACCTCCTCGGCCGCCTTCAAAAGTTTTTTCAGCGCCTTTTTGTAAAGCCCTTTCTTATAATACACCCAGCCCAGGCTGTCCAGGTAAAAACCGTTTCCCTTTTCAAATGAAAGCGCCTTGTTTACCATCTCCTGCGCCTTATCCAGCCTTCGCCCGGTCTCGGCGTATGTATATCCTATGTAATTATACGCCTCCGCGTTTTTGGGGTTTACATTGATTACGCGGTAAAACTGCTCTATTGCCTTTTCTTTTTTCCCCATCCTGTCATAAACAAGGCCTAAGTTAAAATTTAACTTTTCCGAGCCCGGAAATTTTTCAATGCCCCGCCTGTATACACCGGCTGCTTTCTCATGCTTCCCGCTGTCAGAGTAAGCCGCGCCCAGAAGTGAATAAAAGTCTTCCTTATCACCGTTTTCTTCCAGGGCCGCTTCAAAAAGCTTTATAGCTTCGCCCTGCTTTTCAAGTTTCGCGTATATATACCCGAGATGATAATAAGCGCTTACAAATTCCGGGTCTATTTTTATTACCTCCCCCAACTTTTTTTCCGCTTTTTCGTATTCTTCCATGTTTTCATACGCGAGCCCCATATAATATTTATTAAGGGCGCTTTCAGCCGTTTTTTTCTCGATTTCGGCGAATTTTTCAACCGCCTTTTCAAAACGCTCCGTTTTCAGGTAAATAATCCCGAGGGCGTGGATATAATCCGGGTTGCCGGGATTTTTCCCGGTCAGTTCCTTATAAAACTCAAGCGCCATATCCCATTTTTTCTGCCTGAAATAAAGCGCGGCAAGCGATTCTTTGGCTCTTTCCCCGCCCCCGCCCTTAATGTCTATGATATTTCTGTAGGTTTCCTCGGCCCTCGCGTTTTTCCCCATAATCTCATACGTTTTGGCCAGGGACTCATATGCCCTGAAATACAGCGGATCCTCTTTAATGGCTTTTTTAAAATACCCGGCTGCCTTTTCATTATCCCCCCTGCTCCCGTATAAAAGCCCTATGTTATAGTAAGCGGCGGCTGTTTCATTGTCCAGGGAAATACTTTTCAAAAAATACGACTCAGCCTCCCCATGTTCGCCCTTTTTAAACGAAATCACCCCCAGGTAAAAATAAGCGTCGGCAATAAGGGGGTCTGTTTTTACCGCCCTCTTAAGGAGCCTGCCCGCTTCTTCGTATTTTTTTTCCTCCAGCCTGAGACTTGCCGCCATTAGCAGTATGTCTGTATTATAAGGGTCTTTTTCAAGGCCTTTCTCTGTATATTCTTCCGCTTTTTCCGCGTTCCCTTTTATCAAATGCAGCCCGATAATGGCGTTGTATATGGCCCCCGGCGCGTAAGAATATTTCCTGCTGATATTATAATATTCGAGGGCATAATCATAACTGTGCTCAAGCTCAAAAAGGTATCCCATGGAGTAATAAAGAAAAGACGCCGCCTCTTTATAAGGATTGACTTTGATTTCCGGCCTTTCTGTTTCCTTAAACGCTGTTTTTCCGGCCGAGGCACACCCCCATAAAAAAGCCGAAAATAAAACGCAGGCAACTGCCTTACATGCCGGCCTTGCCGCGGGCCACGGAAAAAATTTCACAGCCATCACTCCTCCTCAAACTTTTTATCCGTGGCCCTCAGCCTTTTATTCACTATCCTGAGCATCGACATGAGTATTTTTGCCGCTATTTTCGGGTCGGAGTCGAGCATTTCATTAAAACTTTTTTTTGTTATTACCACAAGTTTTGAATCCTCGCTGGTCTTGCCTGTCGCCGTGCGCGGGCCGGAGTCTATAAGCGACATCTCCCCCACAGTCTCCCCTTTTTTCAGCTTCGCGACCAGCTTTTCCCCTTCTTTTGTCTTTTTTATTATATCGACGCTTCCTTCCCCGACTATATAAAGCACTTCCCCGGGCATGCCCTCCACAAAAAGAGTCGAGCCTTTTTTATAAAGTTTCTCGAATATCCTTTTATTCACTATTTCCAGTTCCTCGTCGTTCATTCCCTTAAAAAGGGCCAGTTCCTTTAACCTTTCATAACCGACCTGCTCAGGCATTTAGAACCTCCATTATTATATTTCTACTTCCCATCCTTCCCTTATCGCGAAGGCGTCTCCGAACTTCGCCTGCGCGGCCTGCTGTATGCTGTCAAGGCCTTCGTCATTGTGTTCCGGCGCGTGATGGCACATATGCAGCTCTTTTGCCCCGCAAAGCTGAGCCATTTTAATTCCCTCTTCGTACGTCGAGTGGCCCCATCCCACGAATTTGGGGTATTCTTCCGGCGTAAACTGTGTATCATACATAAGTATATTCGCGTCTTTTGAAAAATCAATAAGTTTATTGTCAGGTACGGAAAAATGCTCATAATCCGTCGCTATTACAAAAACACCCTTTTGAGATTCTATCCTTATTCCCAGGGTTCCGCCGGGATGGTTTATGCTCAAAAAGGATACCTTAAAAGGCCCTATATCCACGGAGACCCCGGATGATACCTCGTTAAAATCGAATTTTGCCGCCATACCGCTAAGTTCCACCGGAAAATTTATGAATTGCTGCTGTTTTTTCAGCACATCCAGCACACTCATGTTGTATTTTGTCTCGCCGTATATATTTATGGTGTTGCCTTTAATAAAATTCGGCGCGAAAAACGGGAAACCCATAATATGGTCCCAGTGATAATGGGTAAAAATCATGTTTATTTTATGGCCTGAGGGCCCCGCCGCCCGGATAATTTCCTTTCCCAGGTTCCTTATTCCGCTGCCGGCGTCTATTATTATAGTTGTATTTGCCTCTGTCACAAGAACACAGGTTGTATTTCCGCCGTACCCTGAATATTCAACGCCTGCCGCGGGAATCGAACCCCGTATTCCGTAATATTTTATATTCATACAGCCTCCGTAGTTTACAGCCCTCTGTTTATCGCCACAGGACAGAAAAAATTCTTAAAAACATACTGCTTTACCTGTATTTTTAAACAACTGCTTTTATAATTATAAAATCTCATCCGATATTTATCAAGTCTATTTTTCCGCTGTATTTCCTTTTTATTATATCCATTATTTCCATTTTATTTCCGTAATCTACGTCACATTTTCCCGAAACAACAAAACCGGCGGCTTCTTTTGATAGCTCCATTATATCCCTGTCTTTTAAAAGGCCCCCCATTTTGAACTCCGAAAGCCCGTGCTGCCGCACTCCCATAAACTCACCCGGCCCGCGTATGGCAAGGTCCTCACCTGATATTTTAAAACCGTCCGTGGTACTTGCCATTGTACTGAGCCTTCTCATGCCTTCTTCGGTCGACGGCTCGCCCACAAGCGCGCAGTAGGACTCGGCGCGGCCCCTTCCAACGCGGCCCCTGAGCTGGTGAAGCTGCGAAAGGCCGAACCTTTCGGCGTGCTCTACTACCATAACCGAGGCGTTCGGCACGTCTATGCCCACTTCGATTACCGTGGTTGAGACAAGTATGTTTATTTCACGGTTTTTAAACCCCTCCATAACAGCGTCCTTTTCCTGCTTTTTCATTCTGCCGTGCACCAGGGCCGTCCTGTAATTTTTAAACCTTATCGCCCACTCTTTTTCCATTTCAACCGCGGATTTCAAATCGAGGTTATCGGATTCGGAAACAAGCGGATAAACAGCGTAAACCTGTTCCCCTGCGGAAAGTTTTTTCTCCACAAAACCATAAAGCTTTTCTTTTTCATCGGCCTGAAAAAGCATTGTCTTAACAGGCTTTCTTCCCGGAGGCATGGTGTCTATGACCGAGACATCCGTATCACCGTAGGCGGTAAGAGAAAGCGTCCTGGGTATGGGAGTGGCTGTCATTATCAGGGTGTGCGGGTACCCGTTTGCCTTGCGCGCCAGGGCAACACGCTGCATGACACCGAAACGGTGCTGCTCATCGACTATAATAAGCCCGAGGTTTTTAATAACAACATCGTCCTGCAAAAGAGCGTGGGTGCCTATAACAAGGCCCGCTGAGCCGTCCGCCGCCGCTGAAAGCGCTTTTTTCCTGTCGTTTTTTTTCATGCCTCCAAGCAAAAGGGTGTGGCCCGGACCGGTTTTACACGCCAGGTTTTCCACACTGCGCTTATGCTGCGCGGCGAGTATTTCAGTGGGGGCCATCATCGCGGCCGCGCATGTCCGCACAGAGCTGTTTGTGGAGATGGTGCGGGCGGTGCAGGAGCAGGCGGGTCGGCTGTGGCACGTGGGCAACCTGC
>CAZHOD010000198.1:0-4257 GCA_964534075.1 uncultured Spirochaetia bacterium | reverse complement strand
TCCCGTAAACAGCTATTTCCGCCTCCTTCACCTCTTTTTTTTCATTTTTATTTTCCGCGTTGAATTTTCCGGTATCCACCGCGACCAGGGCGCCTACGGTAAGAGGCGGCTCGATATCCTGCCCTTTGTTGAATTCCACGCCCTTATCCAGCCCCTTTTTATCGGCCTCGCCCCATGTCCTTTTATTTGTCTTTAAAAGCGGGGTAACATCTATTCCCTCTTTCCCGCTGTCCGCGTCAAACGAACCTGTCATGGGCATAAAGACCGCTGTCCTCATTATCTTCCCGGTTATTTTGTGAGTACCATAATCGGATATTATAGGTGTAAGCGCGTCCCCCCCAAGCATCCTGCTTATATTGTCCGCGGATATAACAACGTCGTTATGAAATTTCAGGCCGTATCCGGCAAGCATGTTTTTTAGCCGGGGCAGCTCCGCGAAAGGCCCCGCCAGGACAAGCATTTTTCCTCCGCTTATGACATATTTTTTCAGCGCTTTAATTTCCCTTTTAAAGAAATCCATTTTCGGCCCGCCTATAACAAGCAGCGAGCAGCCCCCCGGGACACCTTCTGTTGACTCAAAAAGCTTAATTTCATCCACTTCGTAATTATAGGACTTAATCTCCTCTTTCAGGATGCTGTACCCCTGTTTATCGTTCTGAGGCGCGTCAAGGCTGTGTTCATTGTGCCCCGCCGTAAAATATATTTTCTTTTTTTCTTCCCGGGATATCCTGACAAGGCCGTTGGTTATGCCCTCCTCTGTCAGAGTATCGATTTTTTCCGACGAGCCATTATCCTCCCTGTAAAGTACGACAACACCGTACCTGTTAACATTGAATTTACGCGCGAATGACGGGTTTTTGTCAACATCAATCGACTGAAACGTGAATTTTGAAGTTGCTTTCTCGTATTTTTTAAGAGTGTCCTCCACGGAATAATTCCTGGCGCGCATTGAGTAAAAATAATAAGCGTTAACCGGATGCTCCAGCGACTCCAGCACACTTTTTGTCTGCCCCGCCAGTGTGTGTTTTTTTGCCTTTGTAAGGTCCATCTGGGCGGAGTTAAAAACCGCTATCGCCTGGATAACCGCCAGGATCGCCAGAACAACAAGGGAATAAATAAGGGCATTTACGCCGTATCTTGCTTTCTTGCTTGTTATTATTGTCTTTACCTTTTCCCTGTTCACAACAAGGTAAAAAAGCGTAAGAACGCCGCCCGCCGCGGCGCATACAACGGCCGCCGCGCCAAACGCGCCGGTCAAAACCGCCAGCAGGCTCCCGGCAATAAGCAGGATAACGCCGGCAATAACAGTTATATTCATTATTTTTTCTTTTGACATTTTATCCCCTCCACTGCTTGGTTTCGAGTATTCTTAAACTTAAAAAGAAAAATAAAATTATTATGTTGATAAAATATACCACAGCGGTGGTATCTATGACGCCCTTGGCGAAATTATCAAAATGCTCGACCACGGATATATTTGAAAGCACGCTTCCCCAGAACGGCCCGGCTGACGGCACCGCCCACTGAATCAAAAGAAGCATAAGCAGGACGACAAAAGAAATTACAGCCGCTACTATCTGGCTCTCTGTAAGGGTCGAGATAAAAATCCCCACCATAATAAAAGCGCAGCCTAAAAGGAAAAATCCGAGCAGGCCTCCCAAAACAGGCGCCATGGAATATTCCGCAACCGCCCTTAAGATACCGATACAGCTTAAGGGCCCTGCCAGCATGGCGATAAATACAGTAACAGACGCGGCGAACTTGGCAAGCACAAGCGTGCTGTCCCCGACAGGGTACGTAAACAAAAGCTCCGCTGTCCCTTCTCTTTTTTCCTCGGCAAACATCCTCATCGTTATTACAGGGACCATCAAAATCAGTACTATAAGCAGATTATGAAAAAACGGCCTGAATATCCTCTCCGTCATATTCAGATCCACCTGGTTTTTGTACTGCATCGCTTTCATTGACATGGAAGCGTAATATTCCGTTATATTAAAAAAGAAATACCCCGCGAGAATCATAAAAACCGCTATAACAGCGTATGCCACCGGCAGTGAAAAGAAAATCTTCAGCTCTTTTTTGTAAAGCCCCGAAAATTTACGGTTCATTTACGCGTCCTCCTTTGCGACAAGATTCAGGAATGTATCCTCAAGCGCCATCTGCTGGCGCCGGAAGTCATAAAGCCGCCATTTATTTTTTGTTATCCTCCCCAGTATCCCGGAGGACGCGGCGTCCGTATCATCTGCCTCAACATTATAGGAAAAAACTTTTTCATCTGTCTCACGCCCTTCGGAAACAGACTTCACACCCTTTACCTTTTTTATTTCGGAAATAAATTTTGCCTTCGGCGCCTCCACCCGGACATTCAGGGCCGTTGGTTTGCTCACACCCTCCGAAGCTATTATCCTGCCGTTATGTATTATAACAACTCTGTCACAGGTCATGGACACTTCAGGAAGTATGTGCGAGCTTAAAATCATAGTCCTCGAACCCTTCATTTCTTTTATCAGCCCCCTTATCTCTATAATCTGCCTCGGGTCCAGGCCGACCGTAGGCTCATCGAGTATAAGTACCGGAGGGTCATTAAGTATTGCCTGCGCTATTCCCACCCTCTGCCTGTACCCTTTTGAAAGCTTGCCTATTATTTTACCCCTCACTTCGGAAATACCCGCCTCTTCCATCGCTTTATTCATATACCCCTTCTTTTTTTCCTTCGGCACCCCTTTTATGTCCGCTATAAAATCCAGATAAGAGCTGACATCCATTTCCCTGTAAAGCGGGACATTTTCCGGCATATAACCGGTTTTTTCTTTCGCGGCCATCGGCTCTTTCACGATATCTATTCCCGCCACCTTTATGTCGCCTTCGGTGGGCGGAAAAAACCCGGTTATCATACGCATCGTGGTTGTTTTCCCGGCGGCGTTCAGCCCCAGAAAACCGACTATCTCGCCTTTTTTTACTGTGAATGAGACGTTATTTACGGCTGTTGTCCTTCCAAACTTTTTGGTCGCGTTTGAAAGCTCTATCATATTTACCTCCCGCTGCTTATTATAAAATTATTTGATTAGACGCGGATTTACTTTTTTTTGTTTACATTAGTATCAGTATTTTAATTTTTTTAATTTCGCGTATTCTTCTATAATTTTTCTTTCTTCTTCGCCGGCCGGCGGCGCCATGTCTATTTTTACCCTTACCATAAAATTCCCCCTGCTCCCTGTCCTGATATTAGAGGCCCCCCTGCCCGAAATTTTTAATACTGTATTTTCCTTTACTCCGGGTGGCACCTTTAGCACAACCTCCCCGCCTGGAGTCGGCACGGGCACCTTCGCGCCCAGAAGCGCCTGCGCTATGTTTATCCTTACGTTATAATAAAGGTCATCGCCTTTTCTTTCGTATTTTTCACTGGGCTTGACTTTAAAAAGAACATACAGGTCACCGCGCTTCTTATTCCAGGAATTCATATTCCCCTGTTCGCTGATTCTTATCTTATCCCCGTCCTTTACGCCCGGCGGTATATTTATCCTTACCTGCTTTGTCTCCGTAACCTCGCCGGAACCGCCGCACAGTTTGCATTTCCGCGTGGGCTGCCTTCCCCGCCCCCCGCACTGCGGGCAGGTTTTTTGTACGGCGAACCCGCCCTGCATAAATTCCATCACGCCTTTTCCTCCGCACATTGAACACGCAACCGATTTTGCTCCGGGCTCGGCTCCCGTGCCCCTGCACCCCGCGCAGTCCTTTGTCCTGGGAACTTTGATTATGGTGGACCCGCCGTCCATGGCGAGAGCGAACGGTATCTCAACCCGCGCCGTTACATCCTCGCCTTTTTCAGCCGTTTTTCTCTCGGCGCGCCGGTGGGCTGTATTTCTTCCTGTCCCCTGAAAAAACATATCAAAAACATCCTCAAAACCGCTCGAGCTTTTTGTTCCTTCTTTTTCCCCGAAAAGGTCGTTAAAAATCGAGTGCAGGTCGAATTCCTCTCCTCCCGGATAGCCCCGCGGGGACCCGCCCTGCCGGGCTGACGAAAAATCATACCCGCTGTCCTGGGCGGACTTCAATCTTTCGTATTTTGCCCTCTTTTCTTTGTTTGAAAGAACCTCGTATGCCTCGTTAATCTCCTTAAACCTGTTTTCAGCGTCTTTATCCCCGGGATTGGCGTCAGGGTGGTATTTTTTCGCGAGTTCCCTGTATTTCTTTTTGATATCCGCCTCTGACGTGTCCTTTGACACTCCCAGAATTTTATAATAGTCCTTAATAGGC
>CAZHOD010000197.1:0-4283 GCA_964534075.1 uncultured Spirochaetia bacterium | reverse complement strand
TTATCCGTGCCACGAAGTGGTTAAAATGGATTATTTTCTTCCGCGATGCCCGCCGAGGGCAGACCTTATATGGAACGCGCTTTACGCGCTTGTGACCGGCAATGAGCTTAAACTGCCTTATGAGGTAGTAAAATTTGACTGATAAAAATAATCATATAAAAGGAGAAAGCAAATGGGAAAAAAAATAACAATAGAGCCCGTAACAAGGGTAGAGGGCCACGGAAAAGTAACCATAAACCTCGATGACAGCGGTAATGTGGAGCAAACAAGGCTTCACATAGTCGAGTTCAGGGGATTTGAGCGTTTTGTGTTCGGAAGGCCGTACTGGGAGGCGCCGGTACTTGTACAGAGGCTGTGCGGGATATGCCCGGTATCGCACCACCTGGCATCGGCAAAGGCAATGGACGTAATAGCCGGAGCAGGTACAGGAGACGGCCTGACAGCGACAGGCGAAAAAATGAGAAGGCTGATGCATTACGGCCAGGTTTTCCAGTCACATGCCCTGCATTTTTTCCACCTCGCGGCCCCTGACCTTATATTCGGTTATGACGCCGCGCCGGAAAAAAGGAACGTTCTGAATATTGCCGTTGAAAACAAGGAGCTTGCCGTGCAGGCTGTTATGATGAGGAAATACGGCCAGGAAGTAATAGCGCGCACAGCCGGCAAAAAAATACACGGAACCGGGGCCATACCCGGCGGAATAAACAAAAATCTATCGCCAAAAGAGCGGGATGAACTTTTAAAGGGCAAGGACCCGATTAACGCCGATAAAATGATAGAGTGGTCAAAAGCGGCAATAGACTTTTTTAAGGATTATTACAAAAAAAATAAAGACTTTATTGACGGCTTTTCGTATTTTCCCTCGAACCACCTTTCGCTGGTAAGAAAGGACGGCGCGCTCGATCTTTACCACGGCGTTATAAGAGCGGTGGATTCCGAAGGAAACAAAATAATCGATAATGTGGATTCACAGGATTATCTGGAGCATATAAGGGAAGAAGTGAAGCCCTGGAGTTATATGAAATTTCCTTACCTTAAAAAGCTGGGCCCTGAAAAAGGCTGGTACAGAGTAGGGCCGCTTGCAAGGCTCAATACCTCGGAATTTATCCCCACTCCGCTGGCACAGAAGGAATTTGAGGAATACAAGGCAGCGACAGAAGGCAAACCCAATAACTACTGCATGCACACCCACTGGGCGCGGCTTATAGAAACACTTCATTCCGCGGAAATGATGAAAACCCTGCTCGAGGATCCTGATTTGCAAAAGGATGACCTTGTTAAAAAGGGCGAAAAACAGAAAAGAGGGGTCGGGCTCCTCGAAGCGCCGAGGGGGACGCTTTTCCACGAATATGAAGTCGATGAAAACGATCAGGTTACAATGTGCAACCTTATAGTATCCACGACCAACAACAACCGGCCGATGAACGAAACTGTTAATATAGTGGCAAAAAAAATGATGAACGGGCAGAAGGAAATTACAGAGGGAATGATGAACGCGGTGGAAGTCGGTATAAGGGCATATGACCCGTGCCTTTCCTGCGCGACCCATGCCCTGGGTGAAATGCCCCTTGAAATAACCCTCAGGGACTCAAAGAAGAATATAATCGACCAAAAGTACAAGTGATTTGAAACTTTTAATTTTTGGAATAGGCAACCCCGGGCGCCAGGATGATTCTCTCGGCGTGTTATTTGCCGAAGAAATGGATGTCCGGATAAAAAAAAACAACATCGACGCTGTGGATGTGGATTCCAATTACCAGCTAATGGCTGAAGACGCCCATACGATTTCGGGATATGACAGGGTATATTTTGTCGACGCTACCAGGGGGGGCATAAAGGATTTCAGGATAAGCAAAGTGGAGCCTTCCTCCGCGATATCTTTTTCAACGCACTCTATGAGCCCGGGTTCCGTACTCGCGCTTTGCGGGGAACTTTACAATAAATCCCCTGAAGTGTATGCGCTTGAGATAAAAGGGTATGAATGGGAAGTGAACGGGGAATTGACTGAAAAAGCAAGACAGAACCTTGAAAAAGCGCTGGAAGCGCTTAAAAAAGAAATCATTGAAATCATGAGCAATAAAAAAAAATAATTATTTGAATTTTTTGTTATATCTGTTAATATAGAAGATATTCAATATATACATATAAAAAGGAGGGTTGTATTGTGAAAAATATTCTGATTATTATGATTTCATTAAGCATTTTATTTATCTGTTCATGCGCGCCGGAGGCAGGGCCAACAGGGCCGGAGGGCGAGGACGGCACTGCGTACGCCCAGATGGTGTTCCAGCAGGGCCTTTACCCGAACCCTGATTACGATGGTTGCGCGGACGCGCAGATTCATTCAGGTGTTTCCGATTATAACTTTGGCAGCTGCCTGAACTTTGGCGTAGGGCGCCTGATGTCCGGTGATATTTTGAGGACATTGCTGAAATTTGATATAGAAGGTATGATGCCTGCCGGCTCAACGGTAAAAAAAGCATATATATCGGTTTTTGTAAGTTCTTATTCATCCGACACGACCTGGGCTTTATATAAAGTTACGCAAAGCTGGGAAGAAGGCACAGTCTGCAGCACGGCGACGGGCAGCGATGTATCCTGGGATTATTATAACGGCACCGGCAATCCATGGGCAGAAGCAGGCGGAGATTTTGATTCTGCGGCAATAAGCAATTCCATACTGGTCGACGGTGACCTTGATGCTTTTATAGATTTCGAGGTCGATACCTCGGTTGTCCGGTCCTGGCTGGACAATCCGTCCGTCAACTACGGCGTTATTCTTAAATCAAATAATGACAGCTCTTATAATTACGCCATGGCTTATTCATCGGAAAACGCGCAAATTGAACACAGGCCCAAACTCACGGTCTATTACACAACACCATAAGGAGGAAACAAATGAAAAAACATATAAGTGTTTCACTTGTACTGGCGCTGAGCATTTTTCTTTTTTCCTGCCAGAAAGGCGCTACAGGGCCGGCAGGGGCAACCGGCACAACGCCTTCTGACGGGCTGCATACGGCTGTTTATCAGAACGGGGTTGATACTTATACAGGCTGTTATGATGTCAGGATATGGAGCGAGTCTCCTGATAACAATTACGGCCCCTCCACAGAGTCTATGGTGGGGACATATTCAACTGACCAGGCAAAAAGGTTTATAATAGAGTTTTATATAAACGATATACCCCCTGACGCGCAAATTCAGAAAACTGTAATTTCCCTGAAGACCGAAAACTCACTGCTGGGCGCTCCTTCTTTTACTTTTTATGCAATGAATAGATACTGGATAGAAAATGAAACAACCTGGAACGAAGTGAGAGCCGGGATTTCATGGTCCACTCCGGGCGGTGATTATGACAATACAACACCGGTCAGCAACTCGGTAAGCGTAGGCGATGCATATACATGGTATTCATGGACAGTGGACAAGAGCCTGATAGAGTCAAAAATCAGCGACCCATCCTCTACTTACGGCTTCATTCTTGTGAGGGACAATGAAACCTCGTATGGAGATAACCAGGCAGAAATTATATGTAGTGAATATGCCACAGTCGAAGACCGGCCAAAACTTACAATATACTATACCTTACCATAAAGGAGGATGATTATGAGAAAATATATTTTTTTGGTTATGATAATAACCGCTTTTTTTGCCGCAGTATCATGCACCACAAAAGGCGACGCGGGCATTGCCGGGGCTGACGGGTCTGATGTCGCGAGCGCGGTTTTCCAGAATGGAACAGCTCCCTCATCAGGTTATGACGGGTGTGAAGACGCGACCATAAAAAGTGATTATCCGGTTTTGAACATGGGCGGATGCGAGTACCTTCTATCGGGTACTTGGACAGGGGGGCCGACTATTTATAAGAGCCTGATTAAATTCGATATTTCCTATATATCTCCGGACAACGTTAATGTAAAAACCGCGAAACTCACTCTTTATTTTGACGCAGCCGCGGATATAGACGGGGCAAACACATATACAGCTTATGCTGTCACAAAAAACTGGACAGAAGGCACAGGCGGTTGCTCAAGTGCGGGTGACGATGATGTAAACGCTTCCTAGAATTATTATGACGGGAGCGCCAATCCCTGGGATACAGAAGGCGGTGATTACGAAGCAACACCTGTATCTGACTCGGTTTTTATATCGGCTGTATCAGACGGCTCCACTATTGTTTTTAACCTTAACGCGGATATGGTCGAGTCATGGATAGAAGAGCCTAATAATAATTACGGAATTATTATAGTGGGGGCTGCTTCGTCAGGAGATCACTGGTT
>CAZHOD010000196.1:0-4311 GCA_964534075.1 uncultured Spirochaetia bacterium | reverse complement strand
ATCCGTAACATGGGCGGTGGTGGACTATTACAGGAAACCCAAAAAAGGGTATTACGCCTTAAAACAGGCTTTCCAGCCGGTTTTGCCCTGCTATAAAATGATGACAAAGAAAATACAAAGAGGGTACATGATAGGGTGGGGGAACCTCTGGACTATGATGCATATAATAAATGATACGCCCCGGGAGATAAGAAACGCGGTGGTGTCCGCGCGGCTCAGGGATACCGCGGGAAAGGTGTATTTTAAAGCGGCAAGAAAGGTGAAAAAAATAGCAGCGGACGACATTACATACCCGTTCGAGAAAAAATTCCAGATGGATTCCGGCGACTGCGAAAACTTTAGTGTCCCAAAAAACGCGAAAACCGGCGCGCACAAGCTGGAAATAACAATTAAAACCGCGGGCGGCTCCCTTCTGGGCAGGAATCACTATGAGTTTACGGTAACCCGGGGAATGAAAAAATGATACTCATAACGTCGCACAAAAAGCTTGATTTCGACGGGCTCGCCTCTATGGCCGCGGCGTCCGGGTTTTATAAAGATTCCGTAATGTACATGCCCTGGAGCATGAGCCGGGAGGTAAAAAGGTTTTATACCCTTTTTAAGCACGTTTTTCCCCTGAAAAAAGACAGGGACATAGATTTTTCAAAGGTCACAAAGGTTGTAATAGTCGATTCCTCGGTAAAGGCACTTTCACCCGCGCTGAGGGAACTGGCGGACAAAAAAAAGATAGACCTGATACGTTACGACCATCACTATGGGCAGGAGCAGCCCGGCGAGCAGGAGGTGAAGGCCGTAAACATACCCTGCGGGGCCTGCGTAACCTACTTCGCGGGCAGGCTTATAGAGGATAACGCGGAAATCACAAAAGAGGAAGCGCTTTTATTCCTGCTGGGCATATATTCCGATACGGGTAATTTTATATATCCCAATACCACGCCGGAAGACATGAAAACCGCGTCACGGCTTCTGGACAAGGGCGTCAACAGGAGGCTGCTCACTGATTTTTTAAGCAAAAATTTTGATTCCCCCCAGGTAAAACTTTTTAACAGGCTCGTCAAAAACATGCAGTCATTCGAGATAAAAGGGTACAGGGTTATAATAACCTACGCCCGTTTCAAAGAATATATACGCAGGCTGGCCGATGTTACAACGCAGGTCATGAGTATTAATTCGGCAGACGCCATAGTGTCGGTCGTACAGATGGAAAATAAGATTTTTATATCCGCGCGTTCGGCCGATGAAAGAGTAGACATACGGAAAGTCATGAAGGAATTCAGGGGCGGGGGCCACAGAACCGCGGCGGCCGCGGTGGTCCCGGTTAAAAAATCCGTTTCGATAAAAACAATCAAGGACAGCGTGTATGACGGCCTTATGAAAGTCATAAAGGAAAGGTACACTGTAAAGGATATAATGTCCACGCCGGTGAGGGCCATACCCCCTTCGCTTACCATTGAAGAAGCTTACAAAGTGGCAATACGGTTCAATAACAACGGGCTTCCTGTGGTGAAAAACGACAAACTCGCCGGCTTCATAACAAAAGAAGATATTGAAAAGGGCATACTGCACAAGCTCGGTTCGATTCCGGTAAGCGGTTATATGAGCACAAACGTAATAACAGTGAGCGAAGGCACGACCGTGGCCGAGGCGCAGCGGAAAATGCTCAAAAACAACATAGGGCACCTGCCTGTTATAGACGGTGACAGGCTGAAGGGCATAGTGACCCGGACCGATGTCCTGGAATTTCTTTACAATGAAAGGCCTCTTAAAAAAGAGAAAATAGTATTCGAGGAAAAAGATATAAACGTCCGCGCGGTGATGGAGGAAAAACTTGACAGGGGGATATTTTCTTATATAAGAAAAATCGGTGAATACGCGGACGAGTACGGAGTGAGTGTGTACCTGGTGGGCGGTATGGTAAGGGACCTTTTTCTCGAGGAAAAAGACCTGGACGTGGATATTACCGTGGAAGGGGACGGAATGGCTTTTGCCCGTTTCCTGGCGGATAAATTCAAAGGGGGGTACAAGGGGTTTGACAGGTTTAAAACCGCCAAGGTTTTTTTAAAAGAGGAAAAAAGAATAGACGTAACCAGCGCGAGGGCGGAATTTTACGAATACCCGGCGGCTCTGCCTGACATAGAATTCACCCCAATAAGGTACGACCTTTACCGCAGGGATTTCACAATAAACGCCATGGCGATAAAGATAAACAGCAACGGGTTCGGCAATTTTACCGATTATTTCAACGGGTATGAGGACCTGAAAAGCGGTATAATAAGGACACTTTACAATATGAGTTTTATAGACGATCCTACAAGGATAATAAGGGCGATAAGATTCGAGCAGAGGTATAATTTTAAAATCGAGGAAAATACCCTCAGGTTCATAAAAGAGACTTTAAAGTACAATATTTTTGAATCGCTTTCCGGCGAGAGGCTGAGGGACGAAATACTTCTTTTATTCGAGGAGGAAAATCCCTGCAGGGCAATGAAAAGGATGGAAAGCCTCGGTGTCCTTTCGAAGATAAACGAAAAATTCAGGGTAAACGCCGCGGCGGAAAAGGTTTGTAAAAAAGCAATGGCTTCTTTTGATTTTTTCGAGGCTGCCGGGTGCGTGGACAGGGCGCTGGTGTTTTTTATGATATTTACGGGTTCAATGCCGCGGGAAGAAGTTTCTTCCCTTATGTCCCGGCTGAAGTTCAGCAATACAAGGAAAAAAAAGGTTTTGTCAGTAAACGGAAGTGAGGGGAAAATAATTTCACGGCTTGAAAAGCCGGGGATAAAGGACAGCAGGATAGTGAAAGCGCTCGAAGGGTACAGCCCGGAGGCCCTTGTGTATTTTATGATAGCGGCCGGCGGGCGCGAAGTCGAAAAGAATATAAGGAAGTATATGGAAAAATTAAACATCGTGAAACCGGAAGTAACGGGTAAGGATTTGAAGGCGCTGGGAATAAAAGAGGGCCCTTTTTACAGGGAAATACTCGCGGAAATAAAGGGCGCGAGGCTCGACAACAGGGTGAAAACAAGGGAAGAGGAACTGTCACTCGCCCGCGCGCTGGCAGGTAATAAAAAGAAAAAAACAAAGAAAGCGGGAAAGAAAACCACAGGAAACAAGGAGGATTGAAAATGGATTTTTTCGAAGTTGTAAAAGGAAGAAGGAGCGTCAGAAAGTACAGGGATGAGAAAGTTGAAGAAAAAACGCTGGAGGAAATGGTGGAGGCGGCGAAATACGCGGCGTCGGCAAGGTCGGAGTATCCCTGGCATTTTATAACGATAACCGACAGGGAAAGGGTAAAGGAACTGACTAATCTAATAGGGCCCAACGGCGCGTTTATGAAAAACGCGGCAGCGGCCGTGGTGATAATATGCAAAGACACAAAATATTACATCGAGGACGGAGCGGCGGCCGCGCAGAACCTTATTAACGCCGCGTACGCTAAAGGTGTCGGTACCTGCTGGATAGCCGGGGATAAAAAGGATTACTGCCCGGATGTGCTTGAATTTGTAGAGGCCCCGGAGGGGTATAAACTTATTTGCGTAATTTCCTGCGGCATACCGGATGAACAGCCCGTAAAGAAAAAACCCGAAACCGGCGGGATAATGAGCAGGGAAAAATATAACAAAGCTTAAATCTGGAAGTAGCAGGCAGTAAAATTCAAATATTAAAACCATAAATAAAAACAAGGCTACAGGAACATCTGATTATTCGTTTTTTGTAGGGGATGGTTTGTAACCGTCCCGTTTTTGGGCGGGTCACAGACCCGCCTCTACAACGGCATTCAAAAAGGTATTTGTAGGGGCGGACTTGTATGTCCGCCCAAAAACGAAAACACAAAAGCCGGACAACCATCAGCCTGCGTTACAACTACGGCAGGCAGGTGACGGGAGAGGGTGTTGCAGCGGCAGGAAGTGTGGCGTATTAGTAGGGGCGGCCCTGTGCCTGCCTGCCGGAGCCTTGGCGCAGGTTGGTGGCCGCCCGAAGACGAATAAATACAAAACCCGGACAACCACACAGGGTTGTCCCCACAAAAACAAGACGTATTTGTAGGGGCGGCCCTGTGCCTGTAGCGGTATAACACGAAGTGCTTGTGCGGTACTTGTGCCGTATAACACGAAGTGTTTTTACGGTATGGCCGCCCATTACGTTGCGGGCCGACATACAAGTCGGCCCCTACAGGAACATCTGATTATTCGTTTTTTGTAGGGGATGGTTTGTAACCGTCCCGTTTTTGGGCGGGTCACAGACCCGCCTCTACAACGGCATTCAAAAAGGTATTTGTAGGGGCGGACTTGTATGTCCGCCCAAAAACGAAAA
>CAZHOD010000195.1:1482-4317 GCA_964534075.1 uncultured Spirochaetia bacterium | reverse complement strand
GGACAATCGGAATAACCGGAAGTAACGGTAAAACCACGGTTAAGGAACTTGCGGCGGCCATGGCGGAAAAGAAGTACAAAATAATAAAAAACGAAAAAAGTTATAATAACTACATAGGTATGCCGCTTACTGTGTTCAGGTTAAAAAAAGGGGACGGGCTTTTGGTGGCGGAACTGGGAATGAGCAAAAAGGGCGAGATAAAAAAACTGGCAGAGTGCCTGGATATAAGTACGGCGGTAATAAATAATGTTGGGAGGGCTCATATAGGGTTTTTTAAGAATTTAAGGGAAGTAGCCGAAGCTAAGTCCGAGATAATGCGCGGTTTGAATAAAAAAGGGACGCTTGTCCTGAACAGGGACGGAAAATTTTACGGGTATTTGAAAAGAAAGGCAAAAAATTTTAAAGTGGTTTCTTTCGGAAAAAATAAAAAAAGCACTGTCAGGATAACAGGGGTGAAGAGAAAAAAAACACGCTCCGTATTTACGATTGAAACAGGAAGAAAAAAGGCCGTGGTAACAACGAGCCTCAAGGGAGAACACAATATTTACAACATAGCAGCGGCCTGCGCCGCCGTCCTTTCAGAGGGCGTGCCGCTTTCCGGTGCCGTTAAGGCGGTTTCGGATTTCAGGATGAAACAGGCTATGAGATTTGAGGAAAAAAGCGTCAGCGGGGCCAGGGTTATAAACGACTGCTATAACGCGAACCCCGATTCGTTTTCCGCGGCGCTTGAGGCCCTGAAAGCAGAGATGGAGAGTGATTTTCACATTGTCTCCGGCGACATGCTGGAACAGGGCGCGGCGTCGGCAAAAAGCCACAGGGAGATAGGAAAAAAAATAGCGGGGCTCAGGGTAAAAAAGTTTTACGCTTTTGGAAAAAACGCGGTACACCTTAAAAAGGGGTACCTGTCGGGAGGCGGTAAAGAAAAAGACGTGTCAGTGTTCAGGGACAGGACAAAGCTTAAAAAAGAGATAAAAGGGGCGCTTGCGCCCGGCAATACGGTTTTTATAAAAGGTTCCAGAGGCAACAGGCTCGAGGAAATTATAAAAAGGTAAAGAGAGGAGAAAGGCATGTTTTATCATTTTATATACCCGTTAAGTG
Organism: uncultured Spirochaetia bacterium; assembly: GCA_964534075.1. Taxonomy (GTDB): domain Bacteria; phylum Oederibacteriota; class PGYV01; order PGYV01; family CAYTNY01; genus CAZHOD01. The sequence goes on along the minus strand of CAZHOD010000195.1, from coordinate 3,219 downwards.
AAACGGTTTCGTTTTTGAATGTTTTCAGATACATTACGGTAAGGACGGCTTTTGCCGCCATAACCGCCTTTATAATTACCCTGCTGATAGGGGGCCTTGTCATAAAACTGCTTAAAAAGGCGAAAATAATACAGGCAGTAAGAAAAGAAGGGCCCAAAAAGCACACAATTACAAAAAAAGGCGTCCCGACAATGGGCGGAATCATTATAATAATCGCTTTTATTGTATCTACCGCGCTGTGGGCGCGGTTTGACAGCCCTTATACCTATATAATACTCGCCGCGGTGATATGGTTTGGGCTTATAGGGCTGGCGGATGATTTGCTTAAACTGAAAGTGGGCACAAAAGGGTTGTCGGCAAAGGCAAAACTTGCCCTCCAGTTTATAGGCGGGTTCGGCATAGTGATGATGTTTATGCGGCTCAACGCGGATTTTACGTACCTTACATATATTAATATACCGTTTATCAAGACCCCTTATGAGCTGCCTGTATGGATATATGTTTTGTTTACCGCCCTGATTATAGCCGGCTGGTCGAACGCAGTAAACCTTACGGACGGCCTTGACGGCCTGGCCTCGGGCCTTACTCTTTTTGTTTTTGCTACCTTTGTGGTAATGGCCTATATAATAGGAAACGTAAAGATAAGCGAGTATTTGCTTATTATGTACGTGGCGGAATCAGCCGAACTGACGGTTTTATGCGCGGCTTTTGTGGGCGCTATCCTGGGGTTTTTATGGTTTAATTCCTATCCTGCCCAGGTATTTATGGGGGATGTCGGCGCTCTGATGCTCGGCGGTGTGATCGGGACAATAGCCGTACTTATAAAACAGGAAATACTGATGCTTATTGTCGGGCTTATTTTTGTTGTCGAGGTATTTTCGGTAATAGTCCAGGTAACATCCTATAAAATAAGCAGGAAAAGGGTTTTTAAAATGGCGCCTTTGCACCATCATTTCCAGTTAAAAGGCGTTTCAGAGCCGAAAATTATAGTCAGGTTCTGGATTTCAGCGGTGATAGTACTGCTTTTTACGCTTAGCACATTAAAATTGAGGTGATTGAATGTACTCGCCCGAAGGGAAAAAGGTATTGGTACTCGGAGCCGGCAAAAGCGGGGTGGAAGCCGCCGGGCTTTTGCTTGAAAAAAAGGCCAAAAAGGTGGTTTTAAGCGATATAAAGCCTAAAAACAGGCTGTCCGCGGAGGCACTGGCTCTTGAAAAGGAAGGCGTAGAGATTGAGGCCGAAGGGCATACCGGTGATTCCATTCTGCATTCGGACCTTATTATAGTCAGCCCTGGAGTGCCTGTTTCCGGTGAATGGTACGATATGATACAAAGGCACGGAAAAAATTTGGTGGGAGAGATAGAATTCGCCTATGATTTAATGAAAGAAAACTGTTCCCCGGCAGTAATCGCGGTGACAGGGACGAACGGGAAAACCACAACGGCGGCTCTCATTTATGAAGTATTAAAAAAACACGCGGGGGATAAGGTGCTGCTTGCCGGTAACATAGGCATCCCTTTTTCAAAAATAGTAAGGGAAGGGAAAAAATGCGATTATATAGTACTTGAAATAAGCAGTTTTCAGCTGGAAACCATTAAGAACTTCAGGCCGCATATAGCTGTAATCCTGAATATTACCCACGACCACATGGACAGGTACCCGTCCCTTCAGGCGTACGCCGAGGCAAAGGCGAATATTTTCAGGAACCAGACAAAGGACGATTTTTTAATACTTAAC
>CAZHOD010000195.1:0-1472 GCA_964534075.1 uncultured Spirochaetia bacterium | reverse complement strand
GTTTACGAATATAATGAGCTCTCTTTCCGCTTCGTCAAAGGTTTTATTTTCGGCTTATAATGAGGTGGACGACGGGTATTTCGTTTCAGAGGGAGCGTTTTATAAAAATGTTTTCGGTAAAAAAGAAAAACTTTTTGACACGGGCTCCATGAAGCTGAAAGGAAAACATAATCAGGAAAATGTAATGGCCGCTTTAATTATTTCGGACATATTGAGGTTTGACCCCGGCGGGACAATTTCCGCGGCCGGAGAGTTTAACGGCCTTCCGCACAGGATAGAATACGCGGGCGAAGTAAATGGAATCAGGTATTATAACGATTCCAAGGCAACAAACATCGACGCTTCTATTAAGGCAGTACGGTCCTTTACGGAGGATATGGCTGTTGTCCTGGGCGGGAGGGAAAAAAACACGGATTTTAAAAGCCTTCTCGACGCTATGCCCGGCAGCGTAAAATATGTTATAGCAATGGGAGAAAACGCGGAAAAGATAGCCGGTATATTCGGGGAAAAAATGAAGGTTATAAAGGCGGAGAACATGGAAGAAGCGGTAAAAAAGTCAGCGGAAATCACGGACATAAAGGTGGTTTTGCTTTCCCCGGCGTGCGCCAGTTTTGATATGTTCAGGGATTACAACCATCGGGGCGAAGAGTTTAAAAAACAGGTCAGGAAGGCGGCGGAAAATGAATAAAGAATTCGAAAAAATAGATTACGTGCTTTTCGGAAGCTTTATGTTCCTGCTGCTGCCCGGTTTTATTATGATTTACAGCAGCAGTTCGGTGCTGGCGTATGAAAATTACGGGGATGGCGCTTATTTTTTTAAAAGGCAGTTTATATATGCGCTCCTGGGAGCGGCCGGGGCCATTGTATTCTTTAAAGCCGACATCAGGGCAATGAAAAAATATACGCCGTATTTGCTGCTGGCCGCTGTAGCGCTTATATTCGCCGTGCATTTTCCCGGCTTCGGCAGGGAAGCGGGCGGGGCGAAAAGATGGCTGCGCATTGGGCCGCTTCCCTCATTCCAGCCTTTCGAAATAGCAAAACTGTTTTACGTAATTTACCTGGCGTATGTATTCAGCAGTGAAAAAAGGGACATTAAAAGCTCCCTGGTAAAGACGGTTGTTGTTACCTTTGTGATATGCATCGGGCTTATTTTGCAGAGGGATTTCGGGGGGATAGTTATAATCGTCTCGCTTTATATGCTGATGCTTTTTATAGGCGGCGTTCCGCTCAGGGCGTTCTTTCTGCTTATACCGGCGGCCGCGGCGGGCTTTATCTACCTTATCAGGGCAGAGCCCTACAGGATAAAAAGGATATTCACGTATCTGGACCCGTGGCAGGATTACTACGGGGCAGGCTGGCAGACAATACAGTCCCTTATAGCTATAGGGTCGGGGGGGATATTCGGCGTCGGGCTCTCCCAGAGCCAGCAGAAATTTCATTACCTGCCGACCCCGCATACGGATTATATTTAT
>CAZHOD010000194.1:0-4355 GCA_964534075.1 uncultured Spirochaetia bacterium | reverse complement strand
ACCTTTCTTCTCGCTATTTCCATGACCTTGGGGTCGTGGGTCGAGAAAATAAAGGTAACCTTTTTCTTTTCGTTAAGCTCCTTCATCATTTCCAGTATCTTCATACCGTTTTCTGTGTCGAGATTCGCTGTGGGCTCGTCCGCGAGCACAAGGCCCGGCCCGTGCACAAGGGCCCTCGCCACCGCTATCCTCTGCCGCTGGCCCCCGGAAAGCTCCTCGGGTTTATGCTTAACGTATTCCCTGAGCCCCACATCCTCGATTATCTCATCCACCCTGTTTTTTCTTTCTTTCGGATTAACTCCCTGTATTATCAGAGGAAATTCAATATTTTCAAAAACATTAAGCACAGGGATAAGGTTGAATGTCTGGAATATAAATCCTATTTCATCCCGCCTGAGCTTTGTCGCCTCTTTATCATTTAGTTTTGACACGTCGAACTTCTCGAAAAGGGTGACATTTCCGCCTGTGGGCGCGTCCAGGCACCCTATAAGGTTCAAAAGAGTTGTCTTGCCCGAACCCGACGGGCCGACAACGGACATAAACTCACCCTCATCCACCGTAAGATTAACTTCCTTTAACGCGTGCACCTTTGTCTTACCGAGTTCATAATCCTTTGTGGCTCCCTTTACGTTTATTATATTCATTGTCAGGCCTCCTGTATTTAGTTTAAACTCAACTACAGGGATCATTACGCCGTCCCGCCGCGTTTCATTCGAGGGGCTCCTCATGACGGAAAACAAAAAAGCCCGCCGTCATCATTCTGAGCCGGCGTAAAAATCTCTGCCTTTAACCGGGTATTTAAAAATACGCGTTTACTCTCAGCTGCGCCGCGTTGTAAAACGGCATTGTGTAATAGTTCTGATTTTTTTCATCCCGGGGCAGGTTTTCCATAATCCCCAGTGTTATATCCCAGCCGGTATTTTCCACATAACTTATATTGGGATAAAGAAGAAAAGAACCGTCATCCGCGCCGTAAACAGCCGCCATATTTAGCCCTATTTTATCGTACCAGGTATATGACAGGTTCAGGGCAAAATAATTTTTTTTCATATTAGCGCCTAAATAACCCAATAACTCCGGCTGCGCCCCGTAAAACGATTTATTTACAAAGGAATCAAACTGCGCATTTGTCATGCCCCACCCGTTCCTGTAATACTCCAGATATACGGATGAATCAGAGGATATAAGTTTGCTTATCCCTATAAGATAACTGTATCTGATATCCTCAGGCCCGCTTTCGCCTGATGCCCTCAGAGCGCTTTTTGTTTTATTCATATACCTTATTGCCGCGCCTTCCAGGTTCAGCACGAACCAGTTTATGTCCCACGCGACCGCGGCGCCCGCTGACTGTATGTCATCCTGCCTGTAAACGCCGTTCAAAAACACATCAGCCGTCCCTATCAGTTTATAAAGCTGCAGCGCCGAGCGGAAATTCCTGCTCCACTCCTCATCCGGAGGCGAAGGCTCGGCCGCTATTATCAAAGATGGTGTCATAAACGGATTTGAATATTCCATCCTCACCGCGTAAATACCCTCGAGGTCCTCTGTGGGCTCGAGCGCGTTTTTTTGCGGCTGAAGAACATCCGTGGGATTCCACGTGTACCCTGTACCCCATTTCAACCTCTGCTTGCCAAAATACGCTATAAAAGGGCCTGAAGCAACCTGAAAATAGGCGTTATCAACGTAAAACTCCGCCTCTTTTTCATCGGGATAAACATAACCTCTCGCGTCGAGGGTAAATTTTGTCATACCCGGCGTATCTGTAAACCGCAGGGAAAATTTTTCATAAGCTTCCAGCGCTTTTATATTCCTCATTCCGGAATAAACATCATAAACATCGTTTTTCATGTACGTGGTATAAAGCAGCTCTGTCCTGAGCTCTATAACATGCTCCAGCCCGAACGCTGCGGCCGGCAACATAATCATTAAAACCACGGACGCAAATTTTTTCATTTCAGCACCTCTTTTCGGTTGCTTGTTATTCCTGCGGCTTCCTGTTTTAACTTTAATTTTTAAGCTTTCAGTTTTAAATTTCATATCACCTTCCCAGCTGTGTCTGGTCAAACATATAATCCGGCAGGGAATCCAGCCCTTTAAGCTCTTTCATATCCACGACTGTATAAGCGCCCTCCTCCAGCAGATCCACCATTTTCATCTTCACAGGCCTTAAACGGCCGGCTATTTCTTTAACATCGGAAAAATACATCTTTTTGATTGGTTTTCCCGAGAGCCCGTAATAAACCGCGCTTACCGGGACCTTTGTTTCTTTTTTTACCCACATATCTATCCGGTCATAAGCCACGTCTTTTCTTTTGGCTTTCAGTGAAAGAAGAACGAGCCCGTTTTTTTCATCTGTTATAACCGGATTATAATCATCCTGCCACGTTGAATCAGTCATATCCTCGTTGGAAAACGTCGACCCCATAAAAGACTGTTTGCGCGAAAGTTTTATTGGCCTGGATACATTGGGCATATACATCCACAGGTTGTCCTTAAGCATAAGTATTTTTTTTCCGCGGTCCCTTTTGGGGGCCGCGACCTCCATGAGCGCCTTATCCCCTCCTTTTGAGTATATTTCATAGGTATATTTAAGGGTCCTCCTGTTGCGCCTGTGCGTTTCCATGAGCATTTTTGTCTTAAATGTTTCGGGATACATGGAATCATCCACCCCGCCCAAAAGGCTTTCAGCGTACTCTTTTGAGTATTTTTCCATGGGGGTTTTGCCCGGCGCGGGCTCCTCCCCTAATTTCACCTCTTCCTCTTTTGCTGATTTTTCCTTACCGTTGTTTTTGCCTTCATCAGCCACCGCCTTGTTTGTCCCCGCGGCTGAACAAAAAGCCGCCAGCAGCATGCCTGCCGTGAACACTATCAATATTTTCATTTTTTTCATTTTAATACCTCCCTGTTTATGCTTGCCGTATTGCGGCACTTCAACGCTCTGCCTTTTTTCTTCAATATTGCAATATTTTAATACTGTAATGCCTCGCCTTATCTTCCCTTGTTCCTCTGCCCGCCTGCTCTGCTGTTCCGCGATAAAACGCCTGCGGCGTTTTATCGCACCCCGCGCATCAGCGCTTTTGTTATATTTGTCTTAGCCGCCCTTACGCACGGCAAAACAGCCCCTATTATCCCTGTAACGAGGCATATTCCCGTAACTAAAAGCCAGTCCATTGGCACGTTTTTCGATTTCATCGCCTGTATGGGAAAGGGCACCATATCGAGGTATTCAGCCGGCATGGCTATTCCGTAAACATTCATATAATAAGCCATTGGTATCGCCAATATTCCGCCTATAACCGCTCCCATAAGGGACAGGATTATGCCCTCAAACATAAATGTCCACGCTATATGCCCTTTTTCCATTCCTATTGCCCGCAGCGTCCCTATCTCCGGCGTCCTTTCAAACACGGTAATTGTAAGGGTGTTCATTATAATAAACACCGCCAGGAATAAAAGTATGGCGAAAATTACCATATAGGACATATAATCCGCCTTTGCGCCGGCCACAAGGGCCGCGGCCTCTTCTTTCCATGTCCTGTATGTCAGATCAGGGTATTTTGAAAGCGCGCTTTTCAGGCCTTCCTCCGCTTCCTTCAGGTGTTCCCTCGCGTCTATAGTTACGACTATTTCCGTAACAGAGCCGTCCATATCAAAAAAACTCCGCGCGAATTCAAGCGGCACAAAAGCGACATTTTTTTCCATCTTCGCGTAACCGATGTTGTAATACCCTTTCATAACGACGTCCGAAAGGTTGTTTGCCTTGTACCTTGTCTGCCCGTAAATAAGAAGAGTGTCATTTTTTTCGATTCCCATAAGTTCCGCCAGCTTTTTGCCCACCAGCACCCGGCCTCTTCCTTTATCAAGGTAATTTTCCTCTTCAAGAGTGTCAAAGAGTTTCATTGCCTTAAGCTCGGCCCGCATGTCTATGCCGTTCAGTATTATCCCTGTTTTTTTCTCGGTATCGCTCAAAGTGGCGTTTTTTCGTATCCTCGGCGCGGCGCCCTTAAAATAAGGAATTTTTTTTATGTCTTCCATGACCTTACCCGCGTTTTTTATGTTCTTGTCAAGCGGCATCTTTTTTTCCTCTTCGAGGTATTCTTTGTTATATATTTTAAAATGCCCTGTCTCAAGCTCTATTGTCCGTTCATAAGCGCTGTTGTACATGCCGTTGAGCATTCCGATAAGCGCGATAAGAGCGAAGGCGTTCGCCGCGAATGTAAAGGCGTTAAAAAAAGTCCTTTTTTTGTGTTTTAAAACGTTCCTTAACGCTATTTTAATAATTTTAAGGTTCATTGCATTATCCTCAGTATCTCGCTTGGTTTTTTCCTTATCGCCACTGCCGCAGGGTAAACAGA
>CAZHOD010000193.1:0-4383 GCA_964534075.1 uncultured Spirochaetia bacterium | reverse complement strand
CAGGCTATGGCGGACAGGTCGGCTGACAGGAAGTCCAATTTTTGTGTTTTCGTTTTCGGGCGGCCACCCTCTTACGCTAAAGCTCCAGAGGGCAGGCACAGGGCCGCCCCTACCATTACTTTAAACTTCAACATGAAAAGCTGCTGCTATCTCTTTTATTTAAATCTTCCCCGTGTCTTCGGGCCCGTTTATATTAAAAACATTCAGTTTTCTGTCTGTTTTTTTTATGAGCCCGGAAAGCACTTTGCCCGGGCCCGCCTCTATAAAGGTATCCGCCCCGCCCGCGCGCATAAATTCCACGCTTTCCACCCATCTCACGGGTGACACCACCTGTTTTACAAGCGAACTTTTTATTTCCCGCGCCGATTTCACCGCTTTTGCGCTGACATTGGCCACGACCGGTATTTTTGCCTCTTTTATATCAACGCTCTCCAGTTCGCGCTCCAGCCCTTCAGCCGCGGTTTTCATTAATTCGGAATGAAAAGCCCCGGCTACCCGGAGCCTGATATACCTTTTTGCCCCCATTTCCTTTGCCTTTACCCCTGCCGCTTCGAGCGCTTTTGTTTCCCCGGAAATAACCATCTGAACGGGCGAATTCATATTCGCGATTCCTATATAACCGGAACCTGAAACGTCCGCGCACAGTTTTTCCACCTCATCCCTGCCCGGCCCTATTACCGCGGCCATGCCGCTGTCTGTTTTCGCGGAAGCCTCCTGCATCAGCTGCCCGCGTTTTTTAACCAGATTAACAACGGTTTCGAAATCAAGGGAGCCGGCGGCGTAAAGCGCCGCGTACTCTCCGAGGCTGTGCCCCGCGTAACAGGAAACGCCTTTTGCGATTTTATCCTTTATAACCTCAAAAATCGCTATTGAATGCGCCAGTATAGCGGGCTGGGTAAAATCGGTTTTTTGCAGCTCTTCTTCCGGCCCTTCGAACATAACTTTTTTAAGCCCGGCCGCCATATTGTCAGCCCTGTCTATTATATTTTTTGCCTTTTCTTCTTTTTCATAAAGGGATTTTGCCATCCCGACAAACTGCGACCCCTGGCCGGGAAAAACAACAGCGACACTCACTTATAAAACCTCCTGAATATTATATTTTCACCAGCGCTCCGCCCCATGTAAGGCCGCCTCCGAAAGCCGAAAGCGCTACTATACTATTTTTCTTTATCCTTCCGGAAGAAACAGCCTCTGAAAGCGCTATTGGTATAGTGGCGGCGGACGTATTTCCGTACTTCTGGATATTGATGATATTTTTTTCATCGGGCCATCCGAATTTTTTCGCTATGGACTGTATTATCCTTATATTTGCCTGGTGAAAAATCACAAAATCCACGCCCTCCGGGGTTATCCCCGCCTTTCCCATGACTTTTTCAAGGGCGAGGGGCATTTTTTCAATAGCGAGTTTATATATTTCCTTTCCGTTCATTTTCATGTACTGCAGTTTTTTCTCCTCTGTTTCTTTATTGAACGGATTCACGGCGCCGCCCCCGGGCTGGTATAAAAATTCCGGCCGCGAACCGTCCGCGCCGAGATAAGTAGCCATTATTTCCGAATCCCCCGCTTCCCCTACAACTGCCGCGCCGGCGCCATCTCCCATAAGCACGCACGTATTCCTGTCCTCCCAGTCTATAAACTTGGAAAAAACTTCCGGGCATATCACAAGTACCTTTCCGTACATTCCTGAACGGACAAAGGATTGCGCGATTTCAAGGCCATAGATAAAACCCGAGCAAGCCGCTGTTATGTCAAAAGCCGGCACTCCCTTCATTCCCATTTTATCACCTATAATACACGCTGTCGCGGGCCAGGGGTAATCCGGCGTAACCGTAGCCGTCAGAATCATGCCTACTTCCTCTTTTTTAATACCGGCGTTATTTATGGCCCTTTCTGCCGCCTTTACGCCCAGATCCGAAGTATATTCATTGTCAGCCGCGATTTTGCGCTCCTCTATACCCGTCCTTGTTTTTATCCACTCGTCAGATGTATCGACCATTTTTTCAAGTTCATGGTTCGCAATTACTTTTTCGGGCGCGTAATGCCCCACCCCGAGTATGCCGGCCTTTTTAGTCATTTTTTCCCGTCCTCCATGTTTTTTACGGCCGCCTCAATTTCATCATTAATGTGCCTTTTAATGAATTTTTCCCCCACCTTTATCGCGTTCATGATGCCTCTTTCATTCGAGCGGCCGTGGCATATAATAACCGGTTTCCTGATTCCCAGAAGCGGGGCTCCTCCGTATTCATTCGGGTCGGATGATTTAAAAACCGATTTAAAAACTCCCTTTATCAAAAAAGCTCCCAGCTTGGCGAGCACAAAACTCTTTTTTACGCTTTTTTTTATCATGCTTAAAAGGAGCTGTCCGATGCCCTCCGCTGTCTTTAAAATCACGTTTCCGACGAAACCGTCGCATACGATTACGTCCGCGTTTCCGTTAGTCACGTCGTGCCCTTCGACATTGCCTATAAAATTCAGGTTTAATTTTTTTATGAAAGCCCTGGTTACCGCGGTCAGTTCATTGCCTTTTTCTTCCTCAGCGCCGACACTGATAAGCCCAACCCTCGGGTTTTCCTCTCCCAGTATATATTTTGAGTACATATTACCCATCACCGCGAACTGCGCGAGGTGCACCGGCCTGCAGTCCACGTTTGCTCCCGAATCGATTACCGCGGTAACCCCTGCCTCCGACGGCATGACAGTAAGTATCGCGGGCCTCAGCACACCGGGAATCCTTCCTATACCGAACAGTGAAAATACAACTACTGCACCGGTATTGCCCGCGGATATGAGGGCTTCGGCCCGGCCCTCTTTGAGTATTTTTGTGGATATCGCTATGGATGATTCCGGTTTTGTCTTGTACGCCTGGGCAGGGGCTTCGGACATCGACACAGTTTCTTTCGCGTCCTCTATTTCTATCCTGTCCCTCACGTTTTTCGCGTCTTTGTTGTCATCCAGCAGTTCTTTTATCCTGTTGGAATCGCCGACGAGTATAATGATAAGATCCTTTGATTCTTTTAAGGCCCGGACAGCCCCCGCGACTTCTACCTGCGGCGCGTTGTCACCGCCCATGGCGTCAAGAACTATTCTCACTCATTCCTCCTGTTTGTTATTCTTCTCCTTTGTCAAGAACCTGTCTGCCATTGTACTGTCCGCAGTTCGCGCACACCCGGTGCGGCAGCATCGGCTGATGGCAGTTGGAGCACTCGGCAAGGTTCAGGCTCTGTTTTATCCCGACATTTGCCGCTCTTCTGCTCCTTGTTTTTGATTTTGATGTTTTTCTTGTAAGGTTTGCCACTTGCTGTTGTCCTCCCTGTGTTTTATTTTCCGTCTTTTTTAAATTTTATCTTATCCAGTTCGTCAAAAGGGGTTATATTTATTTCCCTTTCGCAGCCGCATTGCCCCATATTAAGGTTTTTCCCGCAAACAGGGCACAGCCCCCTGCAATTCGGGCCGCAAAGCGGTTTCATGGGCTTTTCAAGTATTATTGATTCAGCGATAATTTCCGAAAAATCTATCTCATTATTTTCATACATCCGGGTTTCGCTTTCACTGTCTTCCTTTGTGAATTCCCCGGCGGACTTATAAACCGCGGTGAATGAAGTATCCACCGCCTGATTGTACTCTTTTAAGCACCTGCCGCATTTAAGCCGTATATCCCCGTTGATTTCGCCCTGGGCGACTATGGTATTTCCCCGTTCCTTTGTAAGGATAAGGCTTATGGCCATGCCGTCTTCGATAACAGGCTCTTTCCTGCCGAGCGAAAAATCGCCTTTATTCAGAACAAATTTTAATTCTTTCCTGCCCTCAAATCCGGCTGCGCTTATAATAAACATTTTCAAATAACCTCTTGAGTAAAATAAAAGTTTTAAGAAAAGAAAACTCATAAATTATAAAATATGAACGGCGTCATGTCAACATAAAACATGAGGCGCAAAATAAATTTTTCACAATACGAAAAAATTTTACCGGTTGTTCTTTGCTTTCTGTTTCCACAAGCTTCCGGGCCGCTGAACAGCCAAGGCTCCGATTTTTCGCCTCCGGCGCCTGTTATTGGAGTTGCCTGATTTTCAGCCCCCTCATCCTGTTAATTGCCGCGGCCAGCTCTATGCCCCTGAAATAAGCGTAATCACCTCTCGGGTACGGGCTCAATATACTGAGGCCTTTTTCCTCTATTTCTTTCATCACTTCCTCTATTACCGCCCCAAGAGTTTTACCCTCCGCCATTTTGGGCCTGGCAAAATAAATGGCGTCCGCTATCGCCCTTGTCTGGGACATGTCCGTTATTTGTTCCACACTTCCCAGGTCTATAAAGCGCTCTCCGAACATTATGGACACTTTTGATTTCGCGTCTATCTTAACCGGTTTTTTCCCTTTTTTCCGGAT
>CAZHOD010000192.1:0-4396 GCA_964534075.1 uncultured Spirochaetia bacterium | reverse complement strand
GACAACGGACACAGTGCCGAACCCGCCGACGCTGACAGCGACGCCGACGAGGACGGCTACATATACGGCAACGCCGACAAACACGGCGACTCTGACGCATACTTTTACACAGACAATTACATCTACGCCGACCGCGACTAATACGAATACCCCGACAGGGACATTTACAGACACAACTTCCCCGACTTTTACGGCTACAGGAACGCCGACATATTCGTTCACCCCGACATTTACATACACGCGAACGGGAACCCCGTCTTTTACGTCTACCGGGACAATGACATTTACAGAGACATTTACAGTAACGCCCAGCGCGACCCCGACTTTCACGAATACAATGACGCCAACCCATACTTTTACCCCTACACCAACATATACAGCCACACCCACGGCAACCCGAACATATACACCGACCCCGACATTTACCGCCACCCCCGCGGGCCAGCCGGTGGAACTTGAAATAAACCTGACCGCGAGGGGCGATGACCCGGCAATAGGCTCGGAAGTGGTATATTCAATAGAGATAACAAACAACGATTCCGGGCCCGCTTCCAACATAAGGGTATGGGATACCCTGCCCGGTGAGTTAATATATAAAGACAACCAGTTTTCCACAGAGCCTGTTGTGAGCGGCCAGTATATATTGTGGGAGCTGCCCGCGGATTTTGTGCTTGATCCCGGGGAAAAAATAAATATTGAGTTTACCGTTATCATTAAGGATATAGAGGATACGGGCATTATAGCCAATACCGCCGGCACTGATTATAATGACCCGTATTTTGTGGAGGATTACGGGATGAGGCACCCCGCCATTTATTCGGGCCAATGCTTTTTTCCGGACGGGAAACCGCTCGCGTACCCGAACCCTTATAACCCGGATACAGGGGTTAATGGGGAGCTTAAATTCGCCAACATAGTACCCGGTTCGCTTATATATATTTTTACCATATCGGGCGAGGTGGTGGCTGTCATAAATGCCGGGGAACAGATAAGGGTGGAATGGGACGGTGAAAACAGGTTTAACAATAAAGTGTCGCCGGGTATTTATTTTTACATGGTAATAAACAAACATTCCGGGCAAAAGCACAAGGGGAAGTTATTTATTGTAGGCGGGGGTTCATGAACGTTAAAAAATGACAGCTTTAAATATTGATTAACGGCGCGAAGTGTAATATAGTAAAAACAAAAAAAGGCAGATATTTATGATCGCAGGCAATAAATCAATATTGACGGGTTTTATATATTTTTCTTTGCGCCGCCTCCTTATCCGGCAGCCCCGCGGCAAAAACATGGGAGGTAATTGAAAAACAGATAAGGGACGGCAAAATAAAAAAACATACGGCGCGATACTGCCTGAGCAAGCTCCGGATGAAACTCGACGTTTATTACAGGGAGATGAAAGGGGAAGCGCCGGGAAAAGCAAAATGGGTTTTTCCTGTAAAAGGGTATACAATAAAGGACGCGGAGCCGTGGTACGTAGGCTCCAATTATGATTTTTTTGACGGTAACACCCATAAAGGCCATCCCGCCACCGATATATTCATAAACGACAAAAATCTGGATACACAGGACGATGAAACAACCCGGCCGGCCCGTATACTTTCGGTTTCAGCGGGCGTAGTGGTTTCGGTAAATAAGGGCTGGAAAAAAGGCAGCGGTATAAGGGGAGGAAATTATATCTGGATATACGACCCCGGCTCGCGGGGCCTTTTTTATTACGCGCATTTAAAACAAATTTTCGTAAAACCGGGGGAAATCGTAGGGCCGGGTTATATAATAGCGGCATTGGGCAGGACAGGCAAAAACGCCGCGGCAGAACGTTCGCCCACACACCTGCATATTATGTACCTTAAATATCCGGAAAACGGCTGCCCGGTTCCGGAAAATATTTATAATCTTCTTTCCCGCGATTAGGTTTTTATCAGTCAACCTCGAATTTGACGTTATCTATGAAATAACCTTCGGTTTTTGAACTTCCACCCGTGGCGGCGTACCTTACGAGGAATACGAGTTTTTCCGCGTAGTTCAAAACATCCTGTTTTGTATATGACGCGCCGGAAGGTACGTCAAAATTCGAAGAAAATGAAATGTACGATGTGTGCCATGACGTTGGTTCGGAACTTCTGTAACTCACGTATTGTCCCGCGGAATTATATATCAGTATTATTATACTTATGTTATTTCCGTCGGAAAGAATGGAATCATAAATAAGGGAGTAATAATCATGTACAAGCAGGTCTGTTGACGGGAAGGCCGTTTCCACGGAAACATATCCTATCGAGTGTATTCCACAGGTAACATAATCGGAATCAAGAAATGTAGATATTTCCGCGTCAAGCGTTGCCGTGACATGCAGGGCGTACGAACTTTCGCCTTCGCCCGGCGAGATAAGCCCTGATGAACTGATTTGAGAAGCGCCGCCGTCGCCGCTGTCGTCATGAAAAGTCCATGTGCCGCCGAGGTTGTTCGTTGTGTCGCCGTCCTCAAAATCATCCAGCATAAAAGATACCGGCAAAGGGGTGTGCGTGGCGGTGGGTCCCGACGGGCCCGACGGGTTTTCGGGCTCCGAATTGCCGCAGCCGGCCAGCGCCGCGAAAAGGAAAAAAATGACAATAACAATCAACGCCGCAGGTTTTTTCATAATACCCTCCTTTTGTTTGGTGAACAGATTTTATCATAAATAGTATAATAAGCAATAAAAATTTTTTTAGTGTCCTGCGGCTGGAAGTGAAAAAAGTCGGTAATAAAAGGAAGAAAAATATAAACATTTTTTCAACAATATATTAAACTTTTAAAAACAAGATAAAAGGAGGTGTGTCATGTCAGTTGTAAAGGTGGTAGAGGTACTGGCCCAGTCAGACAAAAGCTGGGAAGACGCGGCAAAAACCGCCCTTGAAGAAGCGAAGAAAACAGTAAAAAACATCAAATCGATTTATGTGAAAGAAATGCAGGCAAAGGTGGAAAACGGGGAAATCACGGAGTACAGGGTGAACGCGAAAATATCCTTTGTGCTCGAGCAGGAGAGGTAAAATACTGCCGCCGGTAAAAAGAACCGGCGGCCGGGCTTATAAAGTGCTTTACATTAAGTTTTTTTATGGATAAGATAAAGGAAAATTAAAAATACAGGGAGGCTTTATGTTTGAAATAATTGGAATTGTTTTTTTCGCTCTTGGTTTAATACCGCTTTTGCTTACGTTTAAGAATATGAAAAAACACCCTCAGGGCGCGGCGGCAAAAAAACTGCGGATGGCCGCGTGGGTAATAGCCGCCGATTTGCTTATAATAGTGTTGTTCAACCTTTTCGCCTATTTTTATACAGAGTTTTTATGGTTCGACAGCCTGGGCTACAGCGACAGGTTCTTTACCGTGCTTTTTACCATAATGTGGATGTTTATCGCGGGATTTTTAATTTCCTGGATATTTATTAGGCTTAACGTCAACTCGGCGCTTAAAGTTTCGGGAGGCGGGAAAATTACCGCGATAAATATAACCATAATATTAGGCGCCGTCATACTCGGGATATACGCGTCAAATTTATGGATAAAATACCTTTTGTTTGTCAACCAGGTCCCGTCACAGAGCGTGGAGCCTGTGTTCGAAAAATCCATGGGCTTTTACCTTTTTACACTGCCTTTTCTGAGCGGTATAGCGGCCTGGCTGGGATACCTTATAATTTTTGCCGCCATAGGTATAGTTATACTGTGGTTTTATGATATCGGCGGGTACAGGGACGGCCAGGTAATAAGCCGCGACGGCAGCGTAAAGGCGATAGGGCAGTTTTTGGGCAACTTTTTATTTTTGGGCGCGCTCATGCTTTTTTTGGCGGCTTTTAACTCGTACCTTTCCATCTTCGGGCTCATGTATACAAGTGAAGGCGCGGTGAAAGGCGTTGGTTTTGTTGACGAGCATTTCAGAGAGTTAGGGTATATTGTTTCCGTAATTGTATACACTCTTTTGGGCGCGGCGCTTATGGCAGCGTCTTTTTCAAAGGGTTTTCGCCGGAAGGCCCTGGGCATTACATCTTCGGGGGCAATGCGAAGGGCGTGGGTTATCGCGGGGGCGGCCGCCGCGATTATTGTTTTTTTTACATGGGCGCTGCCGGAGGCGGTTTCGGTAATTTACCTCAAGCCCAACGAGATAACACTTGAAAAACCTTATCTTAAGCACAATATAAAATTCACACGGGCGGGTTACGGCCTCCGGGACAACAGGATAACAACAAAGGAATACAGCCCCGGCAGGGACTTAAGCGAGGCGGCCCTTATTAAAAACAGGGAGACTCTGAATAATGTGCGGCTCTGGGACTGGCGCGCGCTCATGGATAACCTCAAGCAGCAGCAGGAGATAAGGCTTTATTACGAGTTCAACGACGTGGACATCGACCGCATCGAGATCG
>CAZHOD010000191.1:0-4424 GCA_964534075.1 uncultured Spirochaetia bacterium | reverse complement strand
GAAAATATTACACGGATTTCGGAGAACCTCGCTGTTATTAATCCCGCCCGTCATAATGACGGGTCGGTAAAAACCGGCGGGGCGTTCGCCGGAATAATAGAAAATCTCGCGAATATTTCCCGGGTCTCGGCGGAAATGGCGGCGGAAGCGGAAACTGTGCCGGCTGCCGCGCCCGCGATTAGCAGGGAAGGAAAGCAGTTTATAAAAGAATTTATAGATTATATAAAACAGATAAGGCCGGAGGCGGATATAAATTATAATTCCGGGTCAAAAAACTTATACGCGGCTTCAAAGGAGCTTTCTTCGGCTGTTAAAGACGCGGTTGGAAAAATATTCCTTCTTTTAAACGAGCTAAACGGTGAGATGGAAGTGTTTAAGAAAATTGATTACGTGTATAAACCCAATTCAAACAAAACATCCCAGGTTACTCCCGAAGGGAACCTTCTTATCAATACCGCGAAACTTAATATGAGGCCCTCGCTTATTGAAAACAGCCGGGGCCCCGACTACACCGCAGGGCTTATTAAAGACGCGCTTAACAGCCCGAGGATAACTTCGGGCCCGGCTGAAACACAGGGCGGGGCGCGGGCCGGGGAGCGGGCTGATACAGCAAAACCGGAATTTATCGCGAATAATTATATGAACAGGGCGCGCACGGGGGGGGATGATAATTATGTAAATAAGGAATTTATAAAAAATCCCGCGCAGGGGGCGGGGAAAGAGGCGGCTGCCGGGAATCAGCAGGCGGCGCAGAGGAATGCCGGCGTAAACATGTTTTCCAACGCCGCGGACAGCCGCAGGCAGGCTGAAAACAGGTTTGTGAAAAATATGGAATTCGTGGCAAGCAGCGTCAATAATAAAATTGAGAACGGGAATATAAAACTGGACGCGCAGGAACCCGTAAACGCCGGTGTTTTCAGGAAGGTCGCGGAGACAGCGGGCAGGATAAAGGAAGATATAGTAATAAAACAGGTTGTGCAAAATATAGAAAACGCGGTGGAGGTCAACAGGAAAACCGGCGTCAGGATAAATCTCAGGCCGGAGAACTTAGGCAGCGTTATTATAAAAATAGAAGCGTCGCATGACAAGATAATAAAGGGCGCGATACAGGTGACAGGCGCAGAGGTCAGGGATATACTCAAGGCTAATATCCCCGAACTCAGGGCAGCGCTTTCAGCCCTGGGATTCGAGGCTGATGAGCTGGATGTTTCCCTTATGAACAGGGAGCAGGAAAATAATTATGGTGGCGGAGGAAAAGGGCATTCACAGGGCCCGGAAACCGCTGTGCCTGTAAAAAATATTGAAGAAATCCTCGAGGCTTCCGATATATATGACGGGAGCCACGGCTACCTTAGTTTCTTAGCTTAAGCGGAAAGGAGGTGAACCAGGATGAGTATTTCGGGAATAAGCGCTACGGGAACGAATGATAGTTCATTGTTTTCTTCTTTTGTGGACAACCCGGGCAGCGCTTTGGGAAAGACTGATTTTCTGGAACTGCTTGTTACGAAACTGAAATACCAGGATCCGCTCAAACCAATGACAGATGAGTCATTTATCGCGGATATGGCGCAGTTTTCCTCGCTCGAGCAGATGCAGAACATGAATTCCGGTTTCGGCGACCAGGTCGATATGCTTTCGAGCCTCAATGAAAACCTCGTTGGGCTTATGATGATGCAGAACACGACCCAGGCAGCGGCCCTGATCGGAAAGAACGTGTCAATTGAGTACGAAGCCACGAATCCCGCGACAGGAGAAACTGAAACAGTGAATGTCGAAGGAGAAGTGGATGTCGTTAGGTTTGTTGAAGGAACACCGAAAATTGTCGTTAACGGAAATGAATACGACCTTTCGGTAGTAAAGGAAATTAAGGCTTAAAGGTGGTGATACCTTATGGTAAATAACGTTGGAAACAACGGACAGATTCAAAAGCTTTCACAGCTGCAGGAAGCGCAGCAAAGGCAGCAAAAGCTCGCCAATGCCCCGGGTACGCCATCCTTTAAGCAGGTACTTGAGAAAAAGGTAGCCCAGAGCGAAACACCCCTTAAATTTTCCTCACACGCGGAAAAACGGCTGGAGTCAAGGGACATAGAAATTACCCCAAAGCACCTTCAGAGAATGTCCGAAGCTGTTGAAAAGGCAAAGACAAAAGGGGCAAAAGAAACGCTCATGATTTTCGAGGATTTTTCCCTTATTGTAAGCGTCAAAAACAATACGGTTATTACCGCTGTTGAAAACAGCGGCATGAAGGAAAATGTATTTACGAACATTGACAGCGCGGTATTCGCGTGACAGAGTTGTTTATTTTAATTTTAAGTTTTCAGCTGTAAGTTTTAAACTGAAAAGGGCCGGACTTTCCCGCGAGGGAAAGGGGCCTCCGGGCCCGGCCGACTGCCGGGTTCAAAAAAACAAAATAATGGAGGTCGATCAACCATGATGGGATCACTTTTTTCATCCATTTCAGGCTTAAAGAACCACACGACATGGATGAACACAATCGGAAACAACATTTCCAACGTAAACACAACGGGTTTTAAGTACCAACGGGTGACTTTCAAGGAACAAATCACACAGTCCATGGGTGCGGCGTCAGGCGCGAACCTGTCGGCGAATATCGGCGGTAAGAACCCCCAGCAGATGGGACTCGGGGCCGCTCTTGGTTCCATAGATACCATAATGACGCAGGGCGCGATACAGTCGACAGGCAACCCGCTCGATGTTGCCATACAGGGTGAAGGGTTTTTTGCCGTGGAATCCGGGTCCGCCAACTATTACACAAGGGCGGGAAATTTTTACCAGGACAACCAGGGTAACGTAACCACAGCCACAGGCGCTATTGCTCAGGGCTGGATGGGTGCCCTCGAAAGGACAGCGGAAACAATAGCGGGGCAGAACCCGGAGTTCCAGATAAGGGAAGCGAGCTATGAGCTCAGGACCCAGGACGTAACCCAGGTAGGCAATATAGTAATACCCAATGACCTTACAATGGCTGCGCAGATGACGGGTTACATTGATTTTGTCGGCAATCTCGACTCAAATACACCGCTCCACGACTACGCCACACCGGACCCGGTTGCCGCTGCCGATGAAACACCTCTTCCGTCGAATTATTCGCCTGACCAGGCGCCCAATGCAGCGGGGCTTGCGGCTCCCACGCTCGATGAGGTAAGGACAGCATCCCTTCCGGGCGGAGCCGCGGGAACCAATTATTATTTCCAGCAGGACGCTGCTGTTGCCGGCAGCCCGGAGCTTGTGCCGGACCATACGGCGACAATGGAGGTTTATGATTCGCTCGGGAGCAAGCGCTCAATAACAATTCAGTTTTACCAGCACGGGGCCGATATAACTGCCGCGGGCGGAAATGACTTCAGGCCTGTGTGGGACTGGTACGCTTTTGACACGACAGAGGAACAGGCTTTTTACGGCAACTGCATAGGCGGCACAAACATCGATATGGACGATTCAGGAACAGATGCTACTGTTTATTCGCCCATATGGTTTAACCAGGATGGTTCACTTGCCTCGAGCGGAAGTGTCTGGGAAGTCGGCACCGCAGGGCCGGTAAAGCAGGATTATATGCTGGATGCTGACGGTGTTGAAAAATACGGGCCGATGCTCAGGTTTGAGCAGGACAGTGCCGCGCAGGGCCTTATGCCTGACGGCGCTGCAACTCCCTGGGAGGTGCTTCTTAATTTCGGCACGCCAAATACCTGGGACACTACAACAGGCGGGACAGCGGCTGACGGCGTGATTCACGTAAATGACGATCCTGCGGGCAACACTGCTCACGAGCCAGGGAATGCCGGCCTAAGGGACGGCCTGACAGGCGATGTAACGGGTTCGTACCAGACAGTAGGCGGTGTAAAACAGTATGTCCCGAATTCCACTGCTTATGGAAAGGAACAGGACGGTTACGGAGCAGGCGAGCTTCTCGGCCTGTCAGTTGACACGACAGGCGGCATTGTCGGGGAGTTCAGCAACGAAAGGTCAATAACAATAGCCAAGTTTGCCATGGCAATGTTCGCGAATAAACAGGGGCTTTCCAAGGCCGGGGATTCGCTTTATTCGACAACCTCGAACTCAGGAATAGCAAGGCTCACTGAGGCGGGGAAGGCAGGAGCCGGAACCCTGCAGGGCGGAGCGCTTGAGGCCTCGAATGTCGACCTTTCACAGGAGCTTACGAACATGATTATCGCGCAGAGGGGTTTTGAGTCCAACGCCAGGATCATAACCACTTCTGCAAACATGCTCGATACACTCGTTAATGTAGGAAGGTAATAAGAAGTAAATAAGCGCTTAACGCGCTTTAAATAAGAAGGCCGGGCTTTAAAAAGCCCGGCCTTTTTTTATTAATTGCCGGGGAAAGAAACCTTGATTTGGCAGCTCGGGAAAAATCAAAAATCAAAGAGCAAAAATAACAACGAGAT
>CAZHOD010000190.1:0-4425 GCA_964534075.1 uncultured Spirochaetia bacterium | reverse complement strand
GCTTTTATATCTAATTCCTATATAGGGGCTGCTTCGAACAGGGACCTTATTCTGAATACGGTAAGCTACCTTGCCGCGGATGAGGACCTGATTTCAATAAGGCCGAAGGAACGTTCTTTTGAGCCGCTTTTTATATCCGAAACTCAGAAAAATATGATACGTGTAATTCCCATGATTTTTCTTCCCCTTATAGTTATAGTTGTGGGGGTTATGGTTTACATAAGGAGGAAACGGGGATGAAAACAAAACAGATATTAATAGCTGCCGTGATTCTCGCCGCGCTGGGAGCGTACCTTTATTTCGGGGAGATAAAGAAAAAGCAGGAGGAGCAGGCCGCGGAAAAAGCGAAAAAAGTCATATTCGCGGGGATTGAAAAAGATGACATAACTGAGATTATGATTAACAATGAATATGAAAATAAAATTGTTATTAAAAAAACGGGAAATGACTGGAAGATAAAAGAACCGATAAGCCTTTACGCGGACAACGGGATTGTCGGCAGGCTTGTCAGGGCGTTCTTTATAAATGACATAGAAAGAAGGATAAAAGAGCCGGATCTTTCGGCGTACGGGCTTGAGGCTCCGGGTGTAAAATGCGCGCTTGTGGACAAAACAGGCGGTAAACATACAGCGGGCTTCGGGGGCAGGAGCCCGACAAAAAAATATGTTTATGCGGTATTTGACAATAAAAAGGATTCCGTGGCGCTTGTAAATTCCTCGGTTAAGGCAAACTGCAATAAAAAAATATTCGATTTAAGGTACAAAGCTGTTATAAAGACAAAAGAAAAGCTCGTCGACAGGATAAAGGTGAATCTCGGTAAAAAAGGAAAAAATTATACCATCGAAAAAAAAGGCGGGCAATGGAAAATCACCTCGCCTGTAAATGATTTTGCCCGGGAGCAGCGGGTGAAAACCATTATCAGCAGATTCAACAGTTCAAACGCGGTTGAGATAGAAAAAGGGAGCGAGGGCAACCTTGAAAAAAGCGGCCTGAACAGCCCGGGCGGAAAAGTTGTTTTTTCCGGGGGTGGGGGCGAAAAGACGGTATATATAGGGAAATACAACGATGACAGGAAGGCTTATTATATGAAAGGGCCCCTGACAGGCGAGGTATTCCTTGTGCCGGACACGGTAATTAAAAATATACCGGAACTTGATGAGCTTAAGAACAAACAAACCGTGATTTTTGAGCGCGGGCAGGTGAGCGGGCTGGAAATCAAATACAAAGACAAATCGATTTCTGCGGCTAAAAAGAAACGCGGCGATAAACAGGATGAATGGGAGATAACAAAGGCAACCGGCCTTGAGCCTTCGGAAAAAGAAAAAATAAAACCGGCGGCCCTTGTTTCGGCGGTTTATTACCTTGAATACAACGATATTGCGGAAGAGGCGCCGGAAAAGGCGGCGGACAAAATATACGGAACGGAAAAAGGGCTCGTTGAAATAACCCTTTACGGGGAAGAGGGCAAAAAGACAGGAACTATTATAACGGGGAAAAAGGTTCCGGGCGCGGATGAAATATATTTAAAATCCACCGCGAGGGGAAAACATTATATTGTCGGGGCGGATTTCATAACAAAGCTGAACCTGCCCGGGCTTGAGCCGGAAGAAGAAAAAAAATAATCGCCGCGTGAACTTTCAGGGGAATCATACGTCTAATTTACCGGATAATCAAACAAACGGAGGTGCTTTATGAAAAAAGCGACTGTTATATCCGCGCTTATGGTGCTGGCGTTTTCCGCGGCCTGCTCCCAGAACGCGGCGGTGGAAGCGGCTGACCCGGATGTTAAGCTGATACCGCGGTCTTTTAAAAAAGTGGCGAAAAAGGTCAAACCATCCGTCGTTAATGTATCTACGCTGCAGGTATTAAAAAGGCGGAGCAGCCCTTACGGAGGGGACCCTTTTTTCAGTGATGATTTTTTTGAAAGATTTTTCGGCGTGCCAAAGGGGGATCTTAAGAGAAGAAGCCTTGGAAGCGGGACGATAGTACACAAAGACGGGTACATACTTACAAACAACCATGTTGTGGCAAGGGCCGATGAGATAACAGTAAAGCTTTTCAATGAGGATGAGCGCGAGGCAGAGGTGATAGGAACCGACCCTGAAACCGACCTCGCGGTAATAAAGATTGACGCGGGCGGGCTGACCCCTGCGGAACTGGGGAATTCCGACGCTATAGAAGTAGGAGACTGGGTCCTGGCGATGGGAAGCCCTTTTGGGCTGGAACAGACGGTTACTCAGGGAATAATAAGCGCGAAGGGAAGGATAATAGGCGCGGGCCCTTATGATGATTTTCTGCAGACCGACGCGGCCATAAATCCGGGAAATTCCGGCGGGCCGCTTGTGGATTTGAGCGGAAGGGTTATTGGGATAAACACGGCAATATCCTCGACATCCGGCGGATATGAAGGGGTCGGGTTCGCCATCCCTATTACTATGGCGAGAAAAGTATATAATGATATTGTAAAGCAGGGGAAGGTTACAAGAGGATGGCTCGGCGTCGGCATACAGGAACTCACGCCCGAACTCGCGAAACATTTCGGCGTAAAAAAAGGCGTGCTTATTTCACAGGTATTTGACGGCAGCCCGGCTGAAAAAGCGGGAATCAAAAGGGGTGATGTTGTAGTCGAGTTCGGCGGGGAGAGGATCGATGATTTCAGGGCGCTGCAGGCAAAGGTTGCCGAAACAGAAGTAGGGAAAAAAGTAAAAGTGAAAGTTGTAAGGGGAGGCAGTGAAAAAACCCTGCGCGTAAAAACAGCAGAGAGGGATATTGAAAAAGCTGCCGGCGGCAAGGAGTATTCGCGGAAAGAGAGCGGGCTTGGGATAATAGCCGGAAATATAACGCCCGAGGCAGCGAGGCAGTTCGGAATAAAGGCAAAAGAAGGGGCCGTGGTACTTTCTGTGACAGCGGGGAGCCCGGCTGATTCCGCGGGCGTAATGCGGGGTGATGTTATTCACGAGGTCAACGGAAAAAGGGTTCACAACCTTAATGAGTTTGAAAGCCGGGCAGAAGGGCTTAAAAAAGGCGACGAGGTTGTTTTTCTTATTGAGAGGGGAAATTCCATGGTTTACCTCGCGTTTACCGTAGAGTGAGAACAAATAATATAAATTTATAAAGCTAAAAAAAATGAACAATCAGATGTTCCAATTACGTCTTGTTTTTGCAGAGGCAGCGGTTACCAATATGGTTTTGGCCCGGGGCGTGCAGTGCGCTCCCCTGCTTTTCGCGGCCGGGGACAGGGCAGGCGCCCTGCCCCCGGAAAAAACAAATAATTGAAATTCCTGCAGGGTTCGCCCCATACAAAGACGTTCGTTATCGGATGGCCCTGTTTTAACCCGCCCCCATAAAAAAAAGCCTGTTTTTTTCCTAAATTAAAACGTAAAAACAAAAATTAAATAAATTTTGTTAACCGTTTAATTAAAATTTGACTTACACCCGGATGTCTGCTATATTATTAATGTACATGGAGGGAAACAGCACAACTTTTACGGGTAAATTTTGTCTAATAATCAGACGGTAAACAGGCAGGCTCATCAATCCGAAGTAAGGAAGGGAAACTGATGAAGTTAAAAAGGGGCGTGAAGAATCTTAAATTTTACCTCGCGATAATTTTATTTATTTCAGTCTCATCTTTTGTATTTTCATATCCCGCTATTGAAAGCGTGGTCATGACCCCTCCCAACCCGGGTTTCGGTGACCCTTTTACACTCGAAGTTACTTACTGCGGGAAAATTTATAATGATAATGACATGGCAGTAGCTATAAGTACTTCAAATAATTTTCAGAACGCGCAGATATCGGGCAATAGCCAGTATTTTATTTTAACCAACAGGGGAGAGGACGTTCATTTTGATGGCGCGGAAGGTGGAGAGGAACTGGGTTACACAGTGCGTGCCTCTGATTCCGGTTTAAGCTCGGACTGTACAGACTGCGGCGGTGATAACCAGTCCCACAGAAGCACTTATACAGTTGATTTGCATATGCCCGAGGCAGAAGCTTTCCCCGGGTGTGATGTTACGGACCTCCATCTTCTCATTGGCATGAAATATCCAAACCTTGCTGAAAGTGACTGGACATCTATGGACGCCGCGGACTGCCATACTTATGTTTCTCCGGCATGGGAAATCCCGACTCTCGACCCTTTCTTTAATGTGCATAAAAGAGTGGAGGGCGTTTTGCAGGATCCCGGTGACCTTATACTTTTTTCAATTGATTATGAGTACGCCAATGGGCAGCTTGTTATAACAGATGACATGCCTGTGCCTTCATCAGGGGAATTTACACTTGTGTCAGTGGGGCCGGAAAGTATGTGGAGCAAAAATCCGCCTGTGGGCACCACGTCTCCGCCGGGCGGCACAATGAGCTGGACATTGCCTGACAGGGGCGGTGACCCGGGTACAGCGTCAGGAACCGTATGGTTCTTAA
>CAZHOD010000189.1:0-4428 GCA_964534075.1 uncultured Spirochaetia bacterium | reverse complement strand
ACTTTCCGGCACGGAAACAAGCGTAACACATGTTGACACCCCGGATCTGGATTGGCCTGAAACCGGAGATGGCTGGTTATACGCGAGTGACGGTACGGAAAAAGGAAATGTATGGATATTTAATGGCCAGACAGACACAAATGGCACACCGTATTCTTACTACGGGTACGAATAAGAAAAAAATATGGCCGGTGGCATATAACACCGGCCATATTTCTATTAATTCCGGGAGGTAAAACCATAGCTGTTTTTCAAATAATCGCGGTATTTATTTTTGGCCTTATTTTAGGCAGTTTTTTTAATGTCTGTGTTTACAGAATACCTAAAAAACAATCAATATTTTTCCCCGGTTCTTGCTGTCCGCTGTGCGGAAAAAAAATAAAATGGCATGATAATATACCTGTTTTAAGTTATATTTTTTTAAAGGGCAAATGCCGGTATTGTAAATCAAAAATATCACCAAAATACCCGGCAATCGAAATTCTGACGGGTTTTATATTCGTTTTATTTTTTCTTAAATTTGGGCTTGAAAAAATCTATTTTTTTTATATAATAATAATAGGATATTTGATAATATTGACATTCATAGACCTGAAAAATAAGATTGTACCCGATGGGACAATATTATTGTTTATAATCACCGGGCTTATTTTTAATGTTCTGGAAATTAATGGAAAAATAAATATTTTTGACGGGTTGACAGCCGGAATTGCGGCGGCGTTCATTATTTATTTGCTGAATTTTTTCAGCAACGGGAAAATAGGAGAAGGCGACATCAAACTTTTTATGTGCCTTGGAATTTGTATGGGGTTAAGCGAGATACTGGATATTGTAATGTATTCATTTGTAATCGGGGCGGCTGTCTCATTGTTATTGATAGCGCTCGGTAAAAGAAAGAGGGGCGATGAAATAGCGTTCGTGCCTTTTATAACTGCGGCTTTTCTTCTGGAAAGTTTGGTACTTTAAATGTGAGAGGAAGTGAAGAATGGAACTTTTTTCACAGGGCATAGTTGGGCTGGATATAGGAAGTTCCAGCATTAAAGCTATCAAGCTAAAAAAAGTAAAAGACGGTTATGAACTGGTGGGGGCGGAAATAGCCGGCGTTTCTTCCGAGTCTGTCGATGACCTCGACCCGGACGTCAGGCGTAATTTATATATAAATACAATAAAAAAAATTTTAAAACAAAAATCCATATCAGGCGCGAAAGTCGTATCCTCTATTCCCGGGGATGACGCCATAATCAGGTATATAAAGGTGCCTTATATGTCGTCCGATGAACTCAAAAATATGATTCCCTATGAAGCGGAGCAGTATATACCCCTGGGAATGGAACAGGTGGTTTTTGACTACCAGGTTCTGGATGAAACCGCTGAGGAAGGCAATCAGAAAAAGCTCGAAGTCCTGTTGTGCGCGGTAAAAAACGAGACTATGGACCAGCATATCGACCTTTTAAAAGGAGCGGGTGTAACCCCCGGGGTTATCGATGTTAACGCCTTTTCCCTGTACAATGCCTACCGGTTAAATATTGAAGCGGAGGAAGAAGGCGGTGTAAAGGCGGATACGGTCGCGCTGATAAATATAGGTTCCAAGTTTACGACTATTACAATAGCGGAAAAAGGGGTGCCGCACTTAACCCGTGATATAAATATCGGGGGCAATAATTTCACAAAAGAAGTACAAAGAGAGTTCAACTTAAGCTACGCGCAGGCGGAGGAGCTGAAGAAGCAGCACGCTGCTATTATGGTCGAGAGCGAGGAGCTGCTTTTAAGCTCCATGCCGACAGGGGAAGACGATAAATCATCCAGGATTTTTGAGGCAATAACACCCGCCCTCAACAAACTGCTGAACGATATAAAGAGGTCGTTTGATTATTATGAGAGTACCGTAAAAAGAAAAGGGGTGCAGAAAATATTAATGTCCGGAGGGAGTTCAAAAATTAAAAATATAGACAGGTTTCTTTCCGAAAGGCTGAGCATACCGGTGGAAATAAATTACCCTTTTAAAAATGTGAATATAAGCACGAAAAATTTTGATCTTGATTATCTGAGGGCAAACGCTGTCCACTTTAACATAGCGCTCGGGCTGGCCCTGCGGAGCGGAGCCAAATAATGATAGAAATAAACCTGGTACCCGAAAAGTTCAAAAAAGCGAGAAAAGCGCGTATGTTTATTATGGCGGGCGCGGGCGTGGCGGCTGTAGTAGTGCTGCTGCTGCTGGGGATTATATGGACGAAAATGCAGAAAATAAAAAATATAGAAGACGAAATAAGAAAAATAGACGCGGAGTCGGCGTCATTGAAAGACAAAATTGAAGAAGTTAAAAAATTCAACGCTCAGAAAGCAATTTATACGAAAAAGAAAAAACTTATCGATAAGCTGCTGGAAAAACAGTCTGTGTGGCCCCGGCTTTTGGATAATGTCAGCGCGGCGCTGCCAAATGATATGTGGCTTGAAAGCCTGCGGCAGGGCAAGGCAACAAAAGAGGGGCTGGAAATATCGATAGAAGGCAGGGCTTTTTCAAAATCGCTCGCGGCCAAATTTATAAAAAATCTTGAGAAAATGCCTGAAATAACCGACATAGAAACAGTTAAAATAGCGGACGGCACGTTTGATAAATTAAATGTAGTTTCGTACGCGGTGAAGTTTTTATATAAAACAGGTGTTGAAAAGGGCGGCGCGAGATGAATTTAAATATAAGCCTGAAAAATATAAAATTGACAAAAAAACAGCAGCAGAATATAGCGGCCGCGGTGATAATAACAGGCGCGGCGATTTTTGGTTACGTAAAATACCTGTATGCCCCCCTGACAGTGAAAGCCCGGGAAAAACAGGAGGTGCTCGAGCAGAAAAAAAAGGAACTCAGGGAAGCGCGCAGGATGGTCAGTCAGTACGCCGTTTTTTTACAGGAACAGCATGAAATAAACGCGAAAATCGATTTTATGAACAGCAGGCTGCCAAAAAATGTAAGCATAGCGGATGTTATTGACCAGATAACAAAGCAGGCTACCATGTCTAATATCGCTATAATAGAATTTGCCCCGCGCAAAGAGTATAACAGGGGCGATTACAGGGAATATGAAGTCGGCGCTAATTTCAGTACAAATTTTAGGGACCTGGGGGAATTTCTGACAAGGCTGGGGTACATAAAAAAGGTTATTTCCCCTTCAGACCTCAGAATTTCGCGGATATCGGCCGGCGCGGGAAACATAAGCGGGCCCGGTGTCAAAAACATAAGCGTGGAGTTGACCTTAAATTTATACTCATACAAAGAATAAAGAAGGTGATGTTTGGTGTTGAAAAACAGCGGAAAAAGTTATATAATAATTATAATAACAATTGTTTTATTGTCAGGCTTAACGGGAAAAATAGCTGCTGCGGAAGCGGGAGAATTTGAAATTAAGCCCTTGTATGAGTTTAAATACAAGGCAAAGAGGGACCCTTTTTACCCGCCCTATAAAAAGGACCCCTATCAAAAGCCTCCTGAGGTGGATGTAACCACTTTTACGCTTGTCGGGATAACCGAAAGCGAAGGGTTGAAAACAGCGCTTTTTGTAAGTAAAAGAGGAAAGAAATTAGGGTACATATTTACAAACGGAAAATTATACGCGGAAAATAATATGGAAATAACGGGCGTAGAAGGAGAAATAAAAGGTTCTAAAGAAGTTGTGCTTATTCAGGGAGACAATGAAGTAGTATTCGAGCTTGCCGATAACTTGCAGGGCCCGAATATAGGGCCTTAGGCCGGCCGAAAAAATACCAGGAGGGACAATGAAAACAATTTTACGGGATATAACCTTCACGGGGGTTATTTTGTCTTTGTTTTTTATTATACCTGGTATATTCGCGCAGGATGACGAATTTATTGAGATAGCTCCGGTCGAGCAATCCGATGATTCAAGCGTACTCGAAGCGGGCGGCGTTAAAAAGCACGATGCAAAAAAAGCCACGCCCGTTCCTGCCAAACCAACACCGGTACCGGCTAAAAAGGCGCCGAAAAAAAAGAAAAAAGAAAAATCCAGCCTGGAAAACGTAACAAAAATACTTCCGGTCGACCTCAAAGACTCTGTTGAGATAAGAATAATATCCACGTCAAAGATAAAATATAAGGCTACGGATTTAAACCCACCTCCCGCCCACAGGATACTTCTGCAACTTATGAAAACAGACGTAAAGACGCGGACGATAAGGGTCAATAAAGGCAGCGTTTTAAGGGTGAGGAGCGCGCCTCATAATTCAACGGCGTGGGTGGTGGTCGACCTTTCCTCGGAAAGCAAGTGGAAGGTAAGGCAGGAAGGAAAAACAATAATAGTCGAAGTGCCAAAGGATAAAAGTAAACCCGCGGCGGCGCGGAAAAAGCCCGGCAGTGAGAAAAAACCTGCCCGCAGGCCCGGGGCCATGATTTACAGGGTTATAGATATAGCCGGTAAA
>CAZHOD010000188.1:0-4435 GCA_964534075.1 uncultured Spirochaetia bacterium | reverse complement strand
GAAGGCCACCAAGAAGGCCACCAAGAAGGCCACGAAGAAGGCGCCGACCACGAGGACCGCCACGGAACAGGCCGCGACCACCAAGAAGGCCACCGCGACCCCGCCGCCCTCCGAAACCTGATGAACGTCGTCGACGGCCCGGCCGACGACCAGCGCCCCGGCTCGTCGGAGCCCGTCGCCGCGATCGGCGCGGAGCTGCCAATACAGAAGCAGGCCGTAAGCATTACCGCGGATTACAACCCCAATACAATCCCCGCCAACATAAACAAAGGCCAGATCGATGTTCCTGTGCTGGCTTTATTTTTCGAAAATCCGGGTGATACAAATACCGCGTCCGCGGATGTCCATAATATAAATTTTACCCTTCTTGATAACAATGATAACCCTGTAATCCCGTCCGATCTTTTTTCGAAACTGACTGTAACAGACCCTACAGGCACTGTAATATACGGAGTAAAAGAATCATCGTCCCTGGAAAGTTTGGGGAACACCATAAGTTTTCCCCTTCTAAATACTATTGGGGTACCTGCCGCGTCCACAACCACAGTAGTGGTAAAAGCTGATATAAATCCTTCCACGGATATAAACGCTTTTAAAATAGGGGTTGTTGCTGATTCGGATATATACGCTCGTGATACCAATTCTTTCGCTTCTTCCGGGGTTTATCCCCTGCGGGCCATGCCATATTATTCAAACCTGGCGCTGCTTTCAAGTTCATTTAAGGTTTCCCATTTACCCAAAATGCCCCAAAATATTTATCCCGGCCAAAACAACGTGGATACGCTGGATTTGAGCTTAACCTCCCCTCTTTCATTCGGGAGCGGCAACATACTTATCCGGGGAATCACATTTACCGCGCAAAACGCCTCAGGCGCGGGCATTGATTTTTCTTCTTTTATCTCTTCTGTATCTCTCATACATGTATCGGCGACGGCGAAAAATGAAAACCCGCCTTCGGGCAGCGTTTTATACCTTGATTTTCCCGAACCTGTTACCATTTCGGCTTCCGGCGAGTCAATGGGCCTGCGAATAGATATAATTGAAAACGCCCAAACAGGGTCTCTGCAGCTCACAATTGAATCCGCCTCGCATATAGACGCTTTCCAGGATAATGACCCTGAAAGGGAAATATTTATTACCCCTGATTCGGGAGAATCCTTCCCAATGTCCTCGGGAACAGGGTACCTTTCCTCGGACAGCGGCGGCTTGTCATTCTCTTCTTACCCAAACCCTTTCCAAATGCCGGGTAATGCTTCATTTGCTTATTATTTGGAAAACCCGTCAAAAGTTTCCATTAAAATATACGATATTATGGGCAATCATATAAAAACTATTATCGAAAATAAAAACCGTGCCGCCGGCTCGAATTCATCGGATAACTGGGATGGAACCGATGAACAGGGCCGGCATGTAACAGCAGGCACTTACATAGCGGTTATAGAAACGTCCGGCGGAAAAAGAAAACTGACAAAAATCACTTTTATAAAATAGCGGGTGCTTATTAAATGGCAAAAAGCATAAAGTTTTTATTAACAGCAACCATAAGCTTGTTATTGTCTGTGAACATCTGCGCCAACCGGCTGCCGTTTTCAGGCGATATAAGCATAAAAAACGCGGCGGCGGGAGGCAGCTTCGCCCCTTTTATCAACGACTCGTTTTCTCCTTTTGTCAACCCGGCGGGCCTTGGTTTCCTCGAAAAACAGGAAGTCAGAATAATGTATTACAACCTTTTCGGCGGCGGCCTGATCAGCGCCGGGGCATACGCCCTCCCTTTACTCGAAAAAGGAAGTTTTTCAGGAACACTTACGCACCTTTCTTCCGGGGAATTATATGAGCGGGATTCCTGTAATATGCCTACCGGCAGGACCTTTTCTGATAATTATTTCAGCGCGGCGCTGTCATACGGGTATTATTTTCACCCGCTGGTAAGCGCGGGTATAAACGCGAAATTTTACAACCACAGCTTTTATAATTACGACGTATCCGCGTACGGGGCAGACCTGGGGTTTATTTTTATACTTCCCCACGACATTAAGCTCTCCGCGTATATCGAAAATATCATCAAACCTGTTTTTAATTATCCGTCGGGTAAAAATGACATATCCCCCCTGTATCTTGACCTGACCGCAGGCCGTGAATTCCGCGTGCTTAATTCCGTGTCAGGCTCGTTAAAACCGGCCGCCGGAGTTTCCTTAACCGAAAACACCGATGAGCCGGGATACCACGCGGGATTTGATTTTACTGTTTATAACACACTCAGTGTAAAGGCGGGTATCAACCGGGACGGCTACGCTTTTGGTTCTTCCTTCAAGGCTTATAATATGGAACTTAATTATTCATATGTTAAAAAACCTCTTGATTTCATCCACAGGTTTTCTCTTTCATACAGTTTCGGCGACAACATAAGAAAAATTGAGGGTAAAATGCGCACAAAAGAAGAAAAAGTGCGTTATGAACTTGTGCAGAAAATCCGGACAGAAGCGGTCGGTAAATTTAAAAGCCGAATAAAAAAATATATGAAATCCGGTGATTTTGACAAAGCAAAAGAAGCAGTTTCAAAAGCCCTGGTCTGGGCCCCTTATAATGACTGGTTCCTGGAAAAAGAAAAAGAAATAAATGAACTTATTAATTTAAGCAAAAAGAAAAGGCTCCTTAAAGAGTCTGAACAGCTTATGTCCGGCGGGCAGTATATTGACGCCATGGTAAAACTCAGGGAAATTCTTGAGATAGACCCGGACAATAAAACAGTTGAAAAAAGTTTTGAGCGGGCAAAAAACTTAGTAGAAACACTCGGCGAGAAAAATCTTGCCACCCAGGAAAAAAACAGAAAATCCATTAAACGGCATTTCGAAAAAGGATTAAATCATTATACGTCGGGCAATTATGAACGCGCTGTAGAAGAATGGGGCGGCGTTCTGAAAGCCTCACCTCTCCACAACCAGGTATACGAGTATATACAAAAGGCGCAGTCAAAAATAAGAAAAAAGCAGGAACAGCATGAAGCCGTCAAGCTTCTAAAACAACAAAGAATATCCGAACTATACAACAAAGCCGTCATCCAGCACACGCAGGGCAAATTCGAGGAATCAATATCGACCTGGAAAAAACTCCTGAAACTGGACCCGGGCAACACAGAGGCAAAAGAATACCTTAAAAAATTAACTGCAGAATTCAAAAAAATACAAAAACAAAGATTAATGTGGTAAAAACCTTCACCTGATTATTTCATTAAGTTTTATAACCGCTGTTTTCATTATGATAAAAACACTGAAAAAGGTGTTTTTGAGAAAACGCAGAAAACTGATATCCCCGGAAAGCATCGAAAAAATAAGAGCCACGACCACAATGTTCATCAGGTAAACAAAAAAAATCGAAAACACGACATTGGAATCCTCAAAAAAATCGCTCTGGTCGGCCCTCATCGAGTAAAGAGTAAGCGCAATATGAAACGCCAGGCTGGCCCCGAGTAAAAAAGACAGGAACGGCAGGTATTTGTTATCGGCTATAAGGTAAATCAGCGCTATAACAAAAGTATACAGCGGGAAAAAATAAGGAGCGAGCGATATCAGAAAATTGGACTTGCTTATAAGGACCCGCCCTCCCCTGCCGGAAACTTCAAGTTTTTTGGTCTTGCCCCCGAACACCGCGGCCCATATCACATGGGTAAGCTCGTGGCTCATCACATGTATAAATACGGGTTTGTAAAATAAAAGATGTACGATAAGGTAAACCGCGAAACCGATTAAAAACAGCAACTGAACACGGGACTTTATGGCGAATTCTTTAAGGATACCGGCAAATTCAAAAGTAGCCGAGACTGACAGCAGTATAACCGCGGCCGTAAGCGCAAAAAATAAGAATTTCTTTTTCATTTAAACCCGTCAGCCGGCATCTTCTACACTGGCCAGCCTTTCATTGACTTCATTCAGCCTTTTTTTACCCGCTACATGGGCCGGATCGATTGTCATCAGCACGTTAAATTTGACACGCGCTTCCCGGAGGCGGTTTTCATTATACAACTCCATGCCGGCCTTGTAATATTTTTCAGCCTCCTCATCCATCACCGGCTTAATATCCCGTTTATAATTAAGCGCGAACTCGTTTGAAGGGTCTATGCTCAGTATCTTATTGACTTTGCTCATGGCCTCTACGACCTGCTTGTTTCTGTATGCCTCGTCGACCTCCGCCATAAGCTCTTCCAGCCTTTCTTTTAGCATTTTTTTTACGTTTTCTATATACTCTTTGAGTTTTTTCTCCAACGGCCTTTTTTCAACAGCCTTTTTCCATTCTTTTATGGTACTTATATAATCTTCCTGCAGAAGTTTATTGACGCCCCTTTTAAAAGCCTCCGCTATGAGCTCGCTTTCCACATCTTTGCCGAACTCTTCTTTTATTAACTTGTTGTATATTTCGTCATATTTCCCCTTGATTTCTT
>CAZHOD010000187.1:0-4461 GCA_964534075.1 uncultured Spirochaetia bacterium | reverse complement strand
AAAATAGGATGTGTTTTATGAGAAGTGCCATTAAAATAACGGCGGCAGAGGTGTTTGCCGTTTTATTTGTGCTTTTGGCGGGGCCTGTATCGGCGCAGGAAAAAATAAGCGACAGGGATGTGGTTTCCGCGGTAGGCGCGGCGTTTCTGCCGGATGGTTTTGTGCTTTTGCAAAAGTATTTTTCGGCAAGGTTGAAAACGCTTTTTATCCTTAATTTGAAAGATGCGCGGGGCGCTGTGTATCCGGCGCCCCGTTTTAATGCTGCAAGGGAGTTTTGAATATTATGGAGGAAAGAACAAAGGTAATGATAATGGACGATAACGCGGACCTGCTCGAGGAAATAAAGGACGCGCTCGAAGCGTCGGGCAACGCGGTCAGCATATTCACAAAGGGCGAGCAGGCCCTGAAAAACGCGGGAAAAATAAAGCCGGATATTATATTCGTGGATTTAAAACTCGATAATGAGGATGGTTTTTATATAGCCTCGCAGTTCAAAGGGCTGGAGCATACGGAAAACACCCCGGTTATAACCATGAGCGCTTATTATACGAACGAGATAACAGATAAACTTGTGAAGGTCCTGGGCATAAACGAGCATCTTGTAAAACCTTGTGACCCGGAACGGATCGAGAAAATTATAGAAAAAGAAGCGTCGCGCTGAAAAAATGTGCCGCCAAGGAGGTGTTATTATGGCTGTTAAAGAAGACATGGAATATTATATTTATCCGGCAAAAATAGACACCGGGCTTAATACATTGAGTTTAAAGATAAAAAACAAAGGAAAAGAAAAAATTAAAGACGCTGTTGCGCGGCTTAATA
This sequence comes from uncultured Spirochaetia bacterium, assembly GCA_964534075.1. GTDB lineage: Bacteria > Oederibacteriota > PGYV01 > PGYV01 > CAYTNY01 > CAZHOD01. The sequence goes on along the minus strand of CAZHOD010000187.1, from coordinate 3,642 downwards.
CGCTGGACGCGTACGCGTTAAATATTTCCGGTACAGGAGAAAAAGTAAAATCACTGGAGCCGGGGAAAGAAAAGGAGCTTAAATTTCAGGCGTGGGCAAACAGCACGGGCGCGGTTTTCGCCTCGATAGACGGGGTTTCTGATGAAGGCGGAAAAAAAATACACAGGGAATCATTCGCTTTTACCCTGCAGGCAGGAAGGGACACGGCCAGGATATTCAGTTTATTCGCTCTTTCCTACCCTTATTCACCGGTTGATAAAAAGCTTAAATGCGAGGCTGCCATAGAGGCCATGGCGGAAAGCCGGGGGCTCAGCCTGGAGTTTTGGCTCGAGCCGCCGGCAGGGCAAAATACCATACTCGGTTCAGTTAAAATAAAAGACATGAAAAAAAGGGAAATGGTGTCGTACAGCGCTGAATTTACCCCGGAAAATGAAGGTATCCATGCTGTACACGCTTATTTATACAAGGGATCCGGGCGTATAGGCCATAAACTGGTCTATGTACATGTCAAAGAAGGCGAACGTGACAGGGAGTTTACGGGTGAATAGGGCGCAGAAAAAATAAAAACTACCGGTAGTATGGAGGAATGTGCTATAATATTGCCAACAGGCTGCTAAAAAACGCCGCCTGTATCGTGAGCCGCCTCACAATGGCCATATAAGATGGTTAAAAAGGCCCGCGGAAGGGCGTGAAATTTTACATACGCGAAAATCCCGGATGCGGCCTGGTTTGGGGAAATGAACAGTGAAAATGATTAATAAAGCCCGGGCAGGGTAGGCGTCAAATAAACAAAAGGGGTATTTTTATGGATATGTTTAAATTTTTTGAAATGAAATCCCGGGGTTTTATTATTTTTGTTTCATTTATGCTTGCCCTGCTCATCGGGGTTCTTGACCTGTACGCCGGGCCGCGTGTTTTTTTTATGGTTTTTTACCTTATCCCGATTTTTATTGCGGCATGGTTCGGGAAAAAACCCGAAACAATAATAATATCCCTGTTTGCCGGAAGTATGTGGTACTTTTCGGATAAAGTTTTGGGGCCGGAAAAATACCGGAGCCTGATTAATATATGGAACACATTCACGGTAATTTTTTCTTATGTTTTTATAAGCCTGCTGCTGTACAGGCTGAAGATTGAACTGAAAAAAGCCAGGAGGGCGGCAAGGATAGATTTTCTCACGGGCCTGGTCAATATACGCGAGTTTCACGCAAGGTGCTTTGGAGAGATGGAAAGAATGTCGAGAAGCAGGAAGTCGTTGACGATTGCCTATATAGATGTCGATGATTTTAAAAGAATAAACGACAGGCTGGGGCATGATAAAGGAGACGTTGTTTTAAGGAAGGCTGCTTCCGTGCTTATGAAAAATGTAAGAAAAACCGATACCGCGGCGAGGCTCGGGGGCGATGAGTTTGCCGTTCTTTTTCCGGCGCTCGGGCCGGCGGGCGTGAAAAAAAGAATCAAAAAAATCAAAAAAAAGCTGAGAAAAAAAATGGAAAATCATTCCCATAAGATAACGTTTAGTTTCGGGGTGATTACCTATACAAAGCCGCCAAAGACGGTCAGGCAGATGATAAGACAGGCGGACAGAATGATGTATAAGGTGAAAAAAAGCGGTAAAAACCGGTTCAGGCATAAAGTAATAAAAAAGAAAGCAAAAAGGAGAAAATAAAAGGCTTGAAACCCTCCTCTGATATTTATATAATAATAAAAAAAGGCGGAGTGTAAAAATCAGGCCAAAAATTTTTATTTCAGCTGTTATCGCAGCGTTTGTTCTCGCGGGGTGTACTCCCGTGGCCGAGCAGGTTGTATACGGCACAGGAGGGGCAGGCTGGAAACAGGCGCTGAAAAATCTGGATTCAGCCCCGGCAGAAGAGCGGCTTTATATAGCCAGGGACCTGAAAATATTTTTTGCCAATGAAAAAAAGCTTATTCGCAGGTTCCGGGCCGTATACGGGCTTTTGCGTATCGCCTATATGCAGGCAAAGGCCGGCTATTATGAGAGCGCGGCCGATATATGCTCTTTTTTATATTCGGCCCTGGAAAAAGACGAGGCAGGGGGCCGTATACTGAAAAAGGCGGGCAAACAGTTTGTCAACACGCTTGGCGCTGTGCTTCCCGCGGCCGTGGAATTAAGAAAAACCGAAAACTGGAAGTTTTTAAAAGAGTATTATGAAAACCTGAGGAAACAATATCTCGTTAAACAGAATAAATGGCGGGTTTATACGATAAAGGAAGCGTCGGCCCTGAACTCAATTGAAAAAGCTTATGAGGCATCCTCTTATAAAGATATTATAAAAACCGCGAAAGAATACCGCGGCACAAAAACCGCTTCTCTGGCGAAAAAAATGGTTCTTATTGTCAGGAAAGCAAAGGTAAAAACCCCGGATATAGAGGAAAAATACATTATTATAAACAGCGAAACGCTTGCCGGGGTATATGAAAACCAAAGGGAAAAGATAGAGGAAAGAATCAATAAAATAGGGCCCAAAACAATAAAATAGATTATTATATTTAGGAGGGTAGTATGAAAAGGGCGTTTTATGGTTTTGCCGCCGGGCTTATTGTTTGCGCCTCATTTGCAATGATTTTTTTCGGAGGATGCGCGAAAAAACGCCTGCCCGGAGAACCTGTGTATTACTGCGGAATTACCGAGACAGATGCCGACGGCAATATTATTTCCGCTGACGCGGAGGACTGGCAGGATTCGGGGATATTGTCAAATTGCCTGGCGTATCCAAATCCCGTGGGAAACCAGGACGCGCTGACAGTAAAGATGACACTTGCCTCTTCTGAGACAAATATTTATATTGATTTTTATGCCTCGCCGGGGGACGCGCGGGTCGAGAGCGGGTTTGAAAATACGGGCGGGTACGGCCCGGGTGAGGTCGTGCTGGCGCTTAACGCCGGGGACCTGGATGTCCTCGAGCCGGGGAAGATATACAGGATGTATATAACCGCGGGAGGCTCCGAAACCCGGGGTGACGTGAGGATAAAATAAAAATACTTGATAAAGCAGGGAATTATTGTATGAAAAATATAGCTATTATATATGATTTTGACGGAACACTGACCCCGGAATCATCACTCGAATATACCCTTATGCCCTATCTCGGCGTTAAGCCCCGTGCTTTCTGGAAGTTATGCGATACAGACGTGCTGGAAAATAAAGGGGATTATATGCTTACATATATGAGCGTCACGCTGGAACTTGCTTCAAAGAAAAAAAAGCCGCTCAGCAGGGAGGTTTTCGCGAAACTGGCGGGAAGGATAAAATATTACAGGGGGGTAAAAAATTTTTTTACTCGTATAAATTCTTTTGCCGCGAAAATAAACGGGGGCGGGCGGCTGAGGCATTATATAATTTCCGGCAATCTGCGCGAAATAATATCACAGGCAAAAATAGCCGGTAATTTTCACAATATTTTCGGCTGTGAGTATTATTACAGGAAGAATATACCGGTTTTTCCCAAGGTGCTTGTGAATGAAACTTTAAAAACCCAGTTTATACACAGGATAAACAAGGGGGCGGAAAATATATACACCAGCGTTTTTAAGCGGGTGCCGCCCGAAAAAAGGCCCGTTAGTTTTAAGAATATGATATACATAGGCGACGGCCTGACCGACATGCCGTCCATGAAACTT
>CAZHOD010000186.1:0-4476 GCA_964534075.1 uncultured Spirochaetia bacterium | reverse complement strand
GAAGCTGCCACGATAAAGGTGGCGAACCCTTCGGGAAAATTATGAATAGTTATGGCAAAAGCCGTAAATACCCCTGTCCTCATAAGGCCGCTTTTTTTGACATCCTCGCCCTTGCTTACAGTCTTTATTTCGGATAATTTTCTCGCCTCATGCGGGTTCTGCGCCCCGGGTATAAGCCGGTCGATAAGCGCCGCTGTTCCTATGCCCGCGAAAAAAAACAAAAACGCGCCCCACTCCCCGGCCTTTTCCGCTGAGTGCGGCATTATTTCCATAAAAGAAACGTATACCATAACACCGGCAGAGAGCCCGAGCCCGAATGAAAGGAACCTCCCGCCCCTGCTGCCCGCTATAAAAGCTATGGCCGACCCTATTGCCGTGGATAATCCCGCGAAGGCCGATAATAACAATGGTATGAGTATTCCGTTGTTTTCCATAGAAAAATCATAACAAAAAACTTTTTGTTTTTCCAATGGAAATATTCAGGCGGTACCCGGAATCCAATTTCCTCATTCATAACCCGGGACTCAGATATAATGTCAAAAACGCGGGTCCCCGGACCAAAAACAAATAAAAAATCATTTAAATCTTTTTAAAAACTCTTCTGTAGTTAATCCTGCTTTTGATATTAAACTTCTTAATGTTCCTCTTGCTACTTCCTTATGGTTTGGAATTGACAGAGTCGCTATATGCCCTTCCTTTGTCATTATTATATGGCTTCCTTTTTGTCTGACAACTTCCCATCCAAAACTTTTGAAAACTTTTATTACTTCTTTAGGGGTTAATATAGGTATCGGAGGCATTAAACGCTTATCTCTACTTCCCTTGTCGCAACTGTCAACGGCATTCCTTTTTCTGAACGAACCTCAAGGCATTCCTTTATCGCGGCCCTGATATTTGCCTGGGCTTCTTCTTCCGTCTTGCCCTGGCTTACACATCCCGGAATAGACGGGCATTCCGCAACAAATACCCCATCCTCGTCCCTGAAAATTGTTATTATAAATTTCATTAACATATCCTCCTGTATCTTTTTTACCTTTGAATAAATTATACTATTAAATTTTGTCGTTTTCAACTATTCCTTTTCCAACGATGTTACGCAGCTCTTAAAAGCAGACGCCCCGGGACACAAAAACAGGCGTCATGCCATAACATTTTTTTAAACCTCACGGGCTCTACTACTACGCTTTTGCGGTCTTCAAAATTTTCCTTAATTGCTGCTTTGGGCCGCCCCTATATTTGTGCGGTCAAGTTCGCCTCTATGAAAACAAAGCGTATTGGCAGGTTCTGCCTTTCCCTGAATATTCAGGCAGGTGGGGTTATGTAAATCCAAAATTCAGCTCCCGGGTGTTTGTCCGCTCTTTTATGCTTTCGCCTTCGGGCGGACACACGGGTCCGCCCCTACAATATTAACGTTTGTATTTCCCTGTTCTAATTTTAAGCTTTAAACTTTAAGTTTTAAGCTTGATTTATGATTTACTCTCTATCCTCGCGTAAACAACATCGCCGTACCTTTCAAGGCACCTTTCAAAAATATCCTCCCTGTCCGCCCTCTTTGTTATTATTTTTTTACCCGCCGACTCTATGGCAATGAACCCGTCTTTTGTTATTTTTTCAATAAGAGCGGTATGGCCTGTCCCGAAAAAAATAATATCCCCGGGTTTTAAATCCTTCCCGTTTTTCAGTATATACCCGTTTGCCCTGAAAAATGGCCTTAAATTTTTTACTCTTCTGGCAAAATTCTTATCATAAGGGTTGTTCCAGCTCCTGCTTGAGAATACACGGGGGTTTTTATTGAAATAATCCCTGAGCTCCTTCTCAAAATATATCCCTGCTTTTTCAAAAGAAAGGTTTATGACATCTATACATACTATTCCCCCGAACTTCCAGAAAATATTGTCAAATCCCCCCATGGACTGGTCATAGGGCCTTCCTATAAGCCCTCGCGCCGCCTGAAGCGCGTTTTTTATATTATTTACGCCGTCCCCGTCAGCGTCTTTATCCTTTATGTTGGGGATACCGTCGCCGTCTATGTCATTATCTTCCATATTTATTATACCGTCTCCGTCAATATCTCCGTACCTGTGCATTAAGGAAATTTTTGTGAAAGAAAACATCAGAAGGAGTATTGTATTGAACGCAATTACCACTATAAGCAGTATTTTTATTGGTTTTGGAAGTTTAATTTGTTTTTCCATTTTTCCTTATTAAATTTTTTAGTTTTAAAGATTTTAACATAAATTAAGGCGGGTTTCAATTAGCAGGGTGCTGAAAAACTATTTTGCGGGTTATTCTGAGCCGGGTAGAATCCCTTTATTTAAAGGCAAAAACAGAGATCGCTACGCCCCGTATAAAGGCTCCGCCTTCTAAGGGGCTCACAATGACAATTCCGGGGTTTTTCAGCAGTCTGTTAGATTAACTTTTTTTTTCTAATATTTTTTTTGTTTTATCACATTGTGAAATTTTTGGAACCGCTGTCAGGCTGCCGCCTTCCTTGACACCGAATAATATACGTGTTAAAGTACTAAAACCAACCTGAAAGGAAAATACACAAATGAAAAAAAACCGAAAAAAAATATCAAAAAACATAGAACAAAGAACCACAAAAAAACACTGGCGGGACTGGAAATGGCAGGTCAAACACTCGATTCACGATATTGAAGCTCTGCAAAACGTACTTGACGTAAAATTTTCCAAAAAAAGAATAGCCAGCATAAAAAAAACCATAAAAAAATTCCCCCTGTCGGTTACCCCATATTACCTTTCTTTGATTAATACAGATGACCTTGAAAATGACCCCATATACAAACAAGCCATACCGTCGGTACACGAGCTCACCATACAAAATTACGACATGTCCGACCCCCTGCACGAGGATAAGGACAAGCCCGTAGAAGGCATAACACACCGGTACCCCGACAGGGTGCTTTTGCTTGCCTCTAACGTGTGCTCTATGTACTGCAGGCACTGCACCAGAAAAAGAAAAGTAGGCGATGTTGATTTCATCCCTTCAAAAAACGCGATAAAAATAGGCCTCGATTATATAAAAAACACCCCCCAGGTACGGGATGTTTTGCTTTCCGGCGGAGATCCGTTTATGCTTTCGGAATCCTATCTCGACTGGATAATAACGGAACTCAAAAAAATAAAACACGTCGAAATAATAAGAATAGGCACAAGGACGCCCGTGGTCCTTCCCTTCAGGATAAACACCCCCCTGCTCAAAATGCTTAAAAAACACAGGGATTTTCCCGTCTGGATAAACACCCATTTTAACCACCCCAGGGAAATCACAGCATCGGCAACAGAAGCCCTGGCGAAACTCGCTGACGCGGGGTTCCCCCTGGGCAACCAGTCCGTGCTTTTGGCAGGGGTAAATGACTGCCCACGGATAATGAAGACCCTGGTTCATAAACTGGTTAAAAACAGGGTACGGCCGTACTACCTTTACCAGTGCGACCTTTCCGAAGGGCTCACGCACTTCAGGACCCCTGTGGGAAAAGGCATAGAAATAATAGAAAGTTTAATGGGCCACACCAGCGGCTTCGCGGTGCCTACTTATGTCATAGACGCACCTGGCGGCGGCGGGAAAATACCCGTAATGCCGACCTACCTTATATCACAATCAACCAACAAGGTGATTTTAAGAAATTATGAGGGCGTAATAACCACTTACAAGGAGCCGGATTCCTATGAGCCTATTTTCTGCGACCGCAACTGCAACGACTGCAAGCTGCAGCTTAACCTCGAAGGGGCAAGCGAATATAAGTCGCTCGGCATAGCGAAACTGCTCGATGATTATACCAGCACCATATCACTTACACCGAGGACAAACGAAAGGGCAAAAAGGAGGAAAAAGTATGCATCTGATTGATTACCTTGTTTTCGCGCTTTATATGGCAGGAGTGCTCGGAATTGGTTTTTATCATTTCAGGAAAAACAAAAACACTTCGGATTATTATGTAGGAGGGAGAAAAATCAAATCCCACCACGTCGGAGTTTCGATTGTAGCGACCGACGTAGGTGGAGGCTTTTCCATCGGCCTCGGCGGGGTCGGTTTTTTAATAGGGCTTTCCGGAAGCTGGCTTTTATTTACCGGCCTTGTAGGCGCCTGGCTCACAGCCGTTTTTGTTATCCCAAAAATCAAAAAAGTAGATAAAGAACACGCGATGTACACTTACCCGGATTTTCTGAGGTTCAGGTTCAACCATAAAGTCGCGGCCATCGCCGCGGTAATATCCGGCATAGGTTATATGGGCTTTACCGGAGCGCAGGTTCTGGCAGGCGCGAAGCTTGCGTCCGCGACACTCATCCCCAGAGCGCCCTGGGGCATGGACCCGATAGTTTTCGCTGTTTTGATAATTGCCGTCATTACCATAGTCTATACTTCAATAGGCGGGCTGAAAGCGGTCATATACACTGACTCTGTGCAGTGGATAATACTGCTGGGCGGGCTTATACTCCTTGCCGCGCCCCTGG
>CAZHOD010000185.1:0-4512 GCA_964534075.1 uncultured Spirochaetia bacterium | reverse complement strand
GAAGAATAAGCTTATCTTCAAGCCCTTTGAGCCCCTGTCTTAACTTTTTCCAGTTAGCTTTTCTTTTTTCCATAAATCCCGGCAGCTTATCGAGCTGGGCGCAGCCTATTGCGGCCTGCATATCCGTTGCTTTTAAGTTATAGCCGAAATGGGAATATACATATTTGTGGTCGTATCCTTTGGGCAGCTCGCCGTACTGCCCTGAAAAACGGTTTCCGCAAGTATTGTCTTTACCGGGTTTACAAAAACAATCCCTTCCCCAGTCACGCATCGATAAAATAATTTTATTCAAAAGAAGGTTATTTGTATAAAGAGCCCCGCCTTCGCCCATAGTCATATGGTGCGGCGGGTAAAAGCTGGATGTTCCTATATCGCCCATTGTGCCTGTATACCTTCCCTCGTACTTTGAGCCCAGTGAATCACAGTTGTCCTCGATAAGCCACAAATTGTGCTCATCGCAAAAATCCTTAACTGCCTTTAAATCAAACGGGTTCCCAAGGGTGTGCGCGAGAAATACCGCTTTTGTTTGGCTTGAAAGGGCGCCTTTAAGTTTTGAGACATCTATATTGTACTGAGGTATCGTGACATCTACAAAAACCGGAACAGCGCCAAACTGAATTACAGGTGCTACTGTCGTGGGAAAACCCGCAGCCACAGTTATGACTTCATCGCCTTTTTTTATTGCCCTCTCTTTCAAAAGAGGCGATGTCAGCGCCATGAAAGCAAGCAGATTTGCCGAAGAGCCGGAATTCACCAGCGCGCAGTGTTTTACGCCCAAAAATTCCGCGAATTCTTTTTCGAATTTTTCAGCGTATTTGCCGGCGGTCAGCCAAAAATCCAGGGAACTGTCCACAAGGTTCATAAGTTCTTTTTCATCATAAACCCTTCCTGCGTAAGGTATCCTGCCGCCTTCTTTATATTCCGGCTTTGCGTGAAACTTTTTGTAATATTCTTTTACCTTATCCAGAATTTCTTTACGCATTTTTTCTTCTTCACTCATTACAATACCTTTCTTTATATAAATTCTTTTGCTTTTGTTTATCTTCGCCTTTTATCTTCGCCTTTTATCTTTACCAGGCTGCTCAGCCGCGAAGCTGCCAAGCTGCTAAGCTGCTCAGCTGCTAATCATCCAAATATTCCTTTATCTGTTTATCCATTATTTCCACAACATCCTTTTTTTCGGCCCACGCGCGGGTCCATTCCACTGTCTTTTCAACCGCGGTTTTTATATCCCGGCGCGGCTCCCATCCCAGCTCTTTTTTTGCTTTTGCGCAGTCCAGCCTCAAAATTTTCGATTCATGAGGCCCGTTATCGCCCTTATTCACCCTTTTCAAACTGCTTCCCCATTTTTTGATAAACATATCCGTAAGTTCGCCTACAGTAACGCACCCTTCGTCATCCGGCCCGAAATTATAGCTTCCTGCCAGTGATTTATTTTCAAGCTGTTTCATAGCAAGCACAAGGTACCCGCGCAGGCATTCCAGCACATGCTGAAAAGGCCTGACAGAATCCGGGTTCCTTATTATGATATCCTTATTTTCAATAACTGCCCTCACACAATCAGGAACAAGGCGGTGTTCGGCAAAATCCCCGCCTCCTATGACATTGCCCGAACGCGCGGCTGACAGGGCCGCTGTATTTTCGTTACAATAAAAAGAATTCCTGAAACTTTTTGTCGCGAGGTCAGAGCAGGATTTGGAATTCGCGTAAGCGTCGTGCCCGCACAGGACATCATCCTCATGATATCCCCTGTCGAGCGTTTTATCCTCGTAAACCTTGTCTGTGGTTACATTTACAATAGATTTGACTGAACCCACGTGCCTGCACGCTTCCAGCAGGTTCACGGTTCCCATAACATTGGTTTCATAGGTGTAAACCGGGTTATTGTACGATTCCCTCACTATTGGCTGGGCAGCCATATGAATTACTGTCTCAGGCTCCGCTTTCCTCAGGGAATCGCTTAATTTCGCGAAATCCCTTACATCCCCAATAATGGAATTTACGTATTTTTCTATTCCCGCTATCTCATAAAGCGAAGGGTCTGTAGGCGGCTCCAGCGCGTACCCGGTAACTTCCGCGCCCGCGTTTACAAGCATGCGGCACAGCCACGCGCCTTTGAAACCCGTATGGCCTGTTATGAAAAATTTGCGCCCGGCAAATTTTTCGAAGTTAAGCAGCTTCGCTGCTGTGCGGCTTTGCCTTTTTAAATCACCTGACATATCACTTACCGCCCTTCAACACTTTAATTCTCAGTGAATTCAATTTTCTCATCAACCTGTCTGCTTTCTCGCGGGTATCCCCGTCATATTTAATAAAACCAAGTTCATCACAAATACTCAAAACAGCATCTACCTCAGAAAGAGAGCCAATAGCATTGCCCAAAAAATTCGCAAAATCACGCCCTGTCTTCCTGCTTTTGCCTTCCGCAATATTAAGCGCCACTGAAACTACTGCCCTTTTCAATTGTTGCTTTAAATTATATTCTTCTGTTTTGGGCAATTTAGCCGAAATTTTATAAATTCTTTTTATTAATGCGACACTTTCCTTCCATACCTCGAGCCCTTTATACATATTCCCTCCGCATACCTGTCTTTACATTTATTTTGTTTTTGTATTTACGAAGCTGCTTAGCTGCCCAGCTGCTCAACCGCCCGTCTTTACATTTGTTTTGTTTTTGTATTTACGAAGCTGCACAGCTGCCCAGCTGCTCAGCCGCCAAACTGCCACACCATCCACGGTGCCCGGTTTTTGTTTATAAGTTCCTCGAGTTTGTTTTTATCCCGCAGAGTATCCATGCACTGCCAGAACCCATAGTGCCTGTACGCTCCTAAATTTCCTTCTGCTCCCAGTTTTTCCACCACTTCTTTCTCAAAAACCGTACCGTCGCCTTTAATATAATTGAAAATTTCCGGGTTTACAACCATAAACCCGGCGTTTATCCAGCTGCCTTCCTCTGTTGGTTTTTCCGTGAACACGGCGTTGCCGGTTTCCCTGTCTATATCAATAATACCGAACCTTCCGCCGGGCCTTATTCCCGTAAGTGTCAGTATTTTTTTGTCTTTTTTGTGGAACTCCACAAGTTCATTCAAATCGACATTTGATACCCCGTCGCCGTAGGTTAGCATAAATGGTTCCTCACCTGTATATTTTTGAACTCTTTTTACCCTTCCTCCTGTCATGGTATTGAGGCCGGTATCGACAAGAGTAACTTTCCACGGCTCAGCTACATTGCTGTGTACTTCCATTTTGTTTTTATCCGCGAAATCAAAGGTCACGTCCGAATTATAAAGATAATAATTCGCGAAATATTCCTTTATCATATCCCCCTTATAGCCGCAGCATATAATAAACTCATTGTGCCCGAAACGCGAGTAATATTTCATTATATGCAGCAAAATAGGCATATTTCCTATCTCTATCATGGGCTTTGGTTTCAGATGGCTCTCTTCACTCAGCCTCGTTCCGAACCCTCCCGCAAGTATAACTACTTTCATATCCAACCTCCCTATAATAAGTTTACCGACAAATCCCCCTCTCCCCTTGAGGGACTCTTTCCAGTGCCCCCTTGGGGGGTACTCTTTCCAGTGCCCCCTTGGGGGGTACTCTTTTCAGTGCCCCCTTGGGGGGTAGAGGGATGTCATTCACTCAGTGAATGACAGGGTGAGGGGTGCGGAATTTTGCGCTGCCCTCGTTTCCCGCCCTGTTCCATCACCGCCTGCGCGTTATATTTCAATACCTTCACCGACAAATCCCCCTCTCCCGGCCGGGCAAAAGCCCGGCAGAGCAATCGATCAATCGACAATTGATAATCGATTAAGGAAGAGATTGCGGTCTATTGTTCGATTTTCGACTGTTCGTATCATTTTTACCTGCAACCTTCCTATATCTTCTACTTTTTGGCAAAAGACAGGGTGAGGGATATAGCCTTTACTCATTCACAACAAACCGCCTATAATATTCTATCGTCTCTTCCAGCCCCTGCTCAAGCGTTGTCCGCGTCTCAAAACCAAACTTTTCTTTTGCCTTTGATATATCGCACGACCTTCGTTCATAACCTTCGGGTTTGGATGTATCATAAATAATTTCCACATCCCGGCCCGAAAGCCTGACTATTTTTTCCGCAAGCTCCCTGATTGTAACTTCCTTGTCGTTCCCCAGGTTAACCGGGTCAGCCGCGGCGTATTTTTCCGCGGCCAGCATCATGCCTTTAACAGCGTCTTTTACATACAATAAAGCTCTTGTCTGGTTCCCGCTGCCCCACACGGTTATTTTTCCGTCTTTCGCGTTATAAACCTTATTTATCAATGCCGCGACCACATGCGACTTACCGGGATCAAACTTATCCCGGGGCCCGTACGCGTTAAACGGCCTTACAAGAGCGGTTTTGACACCTTTATATTTATACAAATAACGCGCGGAAAGTTCGAGCGCCCTTTTTGCCCAGCCATAACCCTCGTTTGTCTCTTCGGGTTCTCCCCTGAAACCTTCTGTTTCAGGCGTTGGTATAACGGC
>CAZHOD010000184.1:0-4546 GCA_964534075.1 uncultured Spirochaetia bacterium | reverse complement strand
TCCCCCGCCGACCACAAGCACCTTTTCCGGCTTTGGATGCGAGTACAAAGGGACGTGCGCGATCATTTCGTGGTAGGCGAATTCCTCATATTCATTCAGCATAAAACACTCGTCAAGAAGCATCATATTGCCGTGGCTTTCGGTTTTATAAATTTCTATCCTCTGGAAAGGCGACCTTTTGTCATAAAGCTTTTTTTTCATTTTATAGCCGAGCATTGTTCCTCTGTGCTGCTCGACCACCCATCTTCCCTTGATTTTCTTCAAATTAACTCTCCTTGTTCCCTGTTTAATTGTTCCCGTTTCAACCTGTCCCGGCGCGCTTGTTTTTTTCCGCTCTCTTCGCGCTTACCACCACAAAACAACGGCGGCAAAAGTAGCGCCGCATTTTTTCACCTTCCTCTGGATTGCCTTGCTCAATATTTCCTTTATATTATAACCCCTGTGCCTCATACCCTCTTCCGCCATATTCCTGACAATTTCCTCAACTTCCTTTTTATAGCCCGACCCTGAATACTCCATAATAAGCCCCGGAAGCTTTGGGTTCCCGGGGATGGCAACCGCCACGCCCGAAGCTATCATTTCGCCCAGTATACTGCTGGTTTTGGAGGCGTAGGCAGCCGGCACAAGCGTCCCGTAAGGAAGCTTAACCGGCCTTATTTTTCTGCAGGAAGGCGGAAGAATACTGGACATTTTGACTATATTTGTATTTCCCACTTTCGCGTCTATCAGCGCGTTGTCAAAAGCGTTAAGAGGGGTCATCCCCTCCGAACCGCCTGCTACAAGAAAAAACTTCGCGGGAGTAGGTATGGGGCTGCTCATTAAATTGTTTTCCCTCCTTTGTTTATTATAATAAATTGGATTTATTATATAAGACATGAAATTTTTGTCAATATTTTTCCACCCCCTTTTACGGCCCCGGGACGAAAAATTCCGGATTCAACAAAGGCATTAAAAAACACGCAGCCTTCCTTCGACAAGCTCAGGATGAAATCCTCATAATAGACAGGCAGCGCCTGCCAAAAACAAATAAATGAAATCCCCTGTAGGGGGCGTGCACTGCGCGCCCCTGTTTTTTTCGCCCGCGGACATCGCGGCATAACCATCACTAATACCCCCCCACTTCCTGCCGCTGCAACACCCTCTCCCTATCCCTCTCCCGTCACCTGTCTGCCGAAGTCTTGGCGCAGGCAGAAGGGAGAGGGAACTTCTTGTCTTCAATTTTTGTGTTTTTGTTTTCAGGCCGCTACCCGAACGAGCCTTTAAGGTATTCTTCTACTTCGTGAAGGTTTTCATAGATTTTTTTCAATTTCGAAGGGTCTTTTTCTTTTGCCATCTTAACTGCCTCGTTTACCTTCTCAAGCGCCGGTGTCCCCTCGATAGAATCAGCGGGCGAAATAATCGCCGCGATTTTTATCATATTTTCTTCCCATCTTTTTTTGTCCGGATTTTCAGCGGGCGGATAATCTTTTTCAGGATCCCTCTCTTCCCTGTAACTTTCAGCCCATAGCTTTACTGTTTCAAGAAAATCCTGCGTGTCCAAATGGTCCCTCCTGAAAATTAATATACCGTATTATATCAATTTTTTAAAAATTTTCAAATATCAAATAAAAAAACTTGATATTTTTACGGGCGGGAAAATCAGAATATTCAAACCTATCCGGGGCCGGAGTTATAAATAATCCTTCGCGAGTTCCTTTTCCGCGCTCTTCAAATCATCATATATATCCGGTAAAAGAGAGGAATCGTTCTTTTTCGCGGCGTTATACGCGTATCTTATGTGCCTGTCCGCCGCTGTATCCTCGAACTCAGGCGGCACATACAGGGCAGCGGCGACTTTTAAAAGCCCTTTTTTTATTTTTTCGGCTTGCCTCTCATTTTCCGGAAGGGCTTCTTTCGCGTACCTGTAAAAATCATTCCATGAACTGATTACATCCACAAACTCCGCCGGCTTAATCCTTTTATCTTTGTTTATTACAATGGCATTCATTGTCCGGTTTTCCTTTCCGTCATATATCTTTCGACCTCGCCCAGAAGAACGCATATGTCGTCAAGCCTGGAAATTTCGTTGGATTTGCCGTCATCAATAGCCTTATGAAGATGTTTTTCAACAGGAGTGCCTTTTAACTCATCGATTACACGAAGAGAGCCTACTACTTTAAGCATGCCCCTGTACCATTTATCCGTAAATTCATCCGGCCGGTTATCGGAATTTTCATCCGGCATGCTTATTGACCTGTAAATTGAAATCCATGTCTCAATTGTTTCAAGAAAATCCCGCTTCGACAATTTCAGCACTCCTTATCACGGCCTCTCTTTAGGATTAAAAACAACAATTAAAACGCTCCCTCACCTCTGTATCCTGAATATGAATTGTAACTTTTATGTCGCTTATATTAAATATATCAAATAAACTACAACTTGTCAATAGCGAAAACGTTTTTTTTGTAATACCTCGGTTACGGTAAGGGTATTATGGCTTTTGTAACCGCAGCCTTTACTTGTCAGCCGACTTGTCCGCCGGCTTGTCAGCCGTAGCTCGAAGAGCGAAGGATGAAGCCTGAAAGGCGGAGGTGGAAGCTTTAGCGAAGGTTGATGGCTGCGTGCCTTTAACTACCGCAACCTGAAAGGTTGCGCCTACAAAGACCGAAATGCGCCACCACAACTGAGGTATTACCTTTTTTTGGAAACCGGCGTGTGTTCTAAATAATATTATGTTGAAAACATTGAATAAATCAGATTTTTCTGAAATTGACAATCAAAAATGTATTCTTTTTTTGTGAAACACTTATTTCATAAACAAAAACCGAACTTCTATATGCCATATTCCTTTAGTTTTGCTTTTAATGTATTCCTGTTTATTCCCAGGGCCTTTGATGCCCGGGATTTATTGAAATCAAACTTTATAAGGACCTGTTCTATCAGCGCTTTTTCGAATCTGCCCACGACAGTATCATATATTTCGCCGTTTTCAACGGAATCCAGTTCCTTTTCAATATGGCTCTTTATCCCGGCTGTTTTTTTATCCGGGCTATCGCCTGATTTCATGATGTCGGGTATAAGCGCCCTGTCTATGAGCGAACCTTTGGCCATTATAACCGCTCTCTCGATAACGTTCTCAAGTTCCCTTATATTTCCCGGCCAGTCATAATCAAAGAAATAACCGGCAGCCTCTTTGCTGAGCCCGGCAATTGGCCTGGAGTAAACACTGTTGAACTTCCTGATAAAATGGTCAATCAGCAGCGTTATATCATCTTTCCTTTCACGCAAAGGCGGCAGTTTCAGATTGATAACATTGAGGCGGAAAAACAAATCCGGCCTGAAATTTTTACTGCTTACTTCTTTTTCAAGGTCCTTGTTGCTGGCCGCCAGTATCCTTATATCCACTTTAAGCGCCTTCTCGCTTCCCAAAGGCTCTATTTCTTTTTCCTGTATGGCGCGCAACAGTTTTGACTGAAGCTGCAGCGGCAGTTCTCCTATCTCATCAAGAAAAAGTGTGCCCCCTTCGGCCAGTTCGAATTTGCCTTTTTTTGTGCCGGCCGCCCCGGTAAATGCCCCTTTTTCATATCCGAAAAGCTCTGATTCGAGCAGGTTGCCCGGTATAGCGGCGCAGTTTACGCTGATAAATTTTTTGTCCCTCCTGTCGCTCAAAAAATGAATTATCTTGGCTATAAGCTCCTTGCCTGTGCCTGTCTCACCGCTTATAAGCACCGGCGCCGGGGTATTTGAGACTGTTTTTACCTGTTCCATAACCGCCCGCATTTTTTTGCTTTTACCTATGATATTTCTGAAACTGTACTCGCTTTTCATTTCCTTCCTGAGTTCTATATTCTCGGTTATAAGTTTTTTTGTCTCTTCCTGCCGTTTTTTATAACTCCTGACCCTGTACGCCAGCATTGAAGTGAGTATAGTCAGGGTGTCTACGGCGTCATCGAACGGCTCTTCCCTGCTGTAGGCCTTTTCCGCCGCGAGGACGCCCAGGACATTTCCTCCGGCTTTAATCGGAGACGCTATAAAGGATATTTTACCCTGCCCGGACCTTTTAATCCTGAGTTTATTAAGGAACATTTCGTCTTTTGTTATGTCCTCTATGCTTATAGTTTTCCCCGTAAGCACGGCGTTTCCCACCGCGCCTTCGCCGATTTTGTATATGCCTTTTTTTATCGAGTCTTTGCTCAGGCGGTAGCCGGCATTAATCGTAAGGGAACCGGGGTCGTCGCCGTCGAAAAGCACCAGCATGCCTCTTATTATTCCCATTCTTTCCGCCAGAAGTTTCATTATGCCGTTGAAAACAGCCTTTAATTCGCTCTCTTTTTCAATAATATCAAAAGCCTCTATCAGAACCTTCTGGAACCTTATCTTTGACTCGAGTTTTTCGCGCATGCTGTCCTTTACTATAATTTGCGCGGCCAGCTCCGCGACCATGGTAAGCAGCTCCAGGTCCTCCTGCGTAAAAGCGTTTTTTCTGTTAGAATCGACGCTTATTACACCGATTATCCTGTTGTCGGTATTTATGGGTACCGCGAGCTCGGATAAAAGGCCTTCCCTG
>CAZHOD010000183.1:0-4583 GCA_964534075.1 uncultured Spirochaetia bacterium | reverse complement strand
ATAATTTTAAAAAGCTCGCGCAGAAGGGTGTTCTGCAGGATTTATCCCCGCATGTAGCAGCCAATCCAAAACTTGATATAAAAGATTTTTACCCGCAGATAATAGACAGGTTTACCATAAACAATAAACTTTACGTGCTGCCAAGGGATATAGCGCCTATATGTGTTGTTTATTACAACAAAGAGATTTTTGACGCGGCGGGGCAGAAATACCCGAAAAGCAGCTGGAACTGGTTCGATATGATAAGGATGTCGAAAAAGGTAATGCAGAGGGACGCAAATGGAAAGGTCGAGGTTTTCGGGTTTGTCGATGACTGGCCGCTCTGGGAGTCTTTTGTTTTTTCTAACGGCGGTTCGCTTGTCGACGATACACAAAACGCTACAAAGTGCACCCTCGATGAGAAAGAGGCTGTAAAGGCAATACAGTTCAGGGCCGATTTGATTCATAAATACGGTATAATGCCCTCGCCGTCCCAGATGACCTCTATGGGCGGCATGGGAACATCGGATATGTTTGTTTCGGGCAGGGTGGCAATGTTCTACTCCGGTATATGGAAGACCCCGAGTTTCAGGAAAATCAAAAGTTTTGGATGGGACGTTGTGATGTTCCCCAAGGGGCCCAAAGGTGTCAGGGGATTTCCCACAGGAGGATCCGGTTATTCCATAACAAGGGACTGCGAAAAACCCGAACTTGCTTTCCAGCTTATTTCGTACCTTTCGGGTGAGGAAGGGCAGAAAAAACTCGCCGAGACAGGGCTCGCTCAGCCAGCCATGATACACATAGCAGAGTCAAAGGCGTTTCTTGACGGCATGCCCCCGAAAAATAAAAGGATAGTGCTCGAGGGAGTGAAATACGCGAAATTTATGCCTCTTACCCGGCACTGGGAAAACATAAATGTTGGCATGATAGCGCCCGCTTTTGACAGGATTTGGGCGGGGAAACATACCGCGAGGGAAGTGCTGACAGACCTCGTGCCCCAGATAAACCAGGAATATTTTTCAGAAGAATAAAATTTCCGGAGGCCGGATACTTTTTACAATTAAAGAGCGGAGGAAAAAATGCAGACTAACAAAAAATCAAAGATGAAAATATCGACTCATGAGGCCATATGGGGTTACGTTTTTCTGAGCCCGTGGCTTTTGGGTATGATATTTTTTATCGGGGGCCCTATAGTAGCTTCTTTCATACTGGCGTTTTTTAAATGGGATTTAATCACCTCGCCTGAGTTTGTCGGGCTGGACCAGTGGAAACATATGTTTCTTTTTCACAAGGACGCCATAACCGGCGCGACAGCCGCGAATGACCCCAGGTTCTGGAAGAGTTTGTGGAACACCTTTTATTATACAATGCTGGCGGTTCCTCTGTATATAATCGGTTCCGTGGCAGTAGCGCTGCTTATGAACCAGAAATGGAAAACCGTCAGGATCCTCAGGACAATATACTATTTACCGTCCGTAACCGCGGGCGTTGCCTCGGCTATTATATGGATGTGGCTTTTTAACCCGGATTTCGGGCTTATAAATTACGGGTTGTCGATTTTCGGCATAGAGGGCCCGTTGTGGCTGGCGAGCGAAACATGGTCAAAGCCCGCGCTTGTCATTATGAGCGTCTGGGGCGTAGGTGCGAATATGATAATATACCTTGCGGGGCTGCAGGGCATACCGCGGCAGCTTTACGAGGCCGCGGAAATCGACGGCGCGGGTATGATGCAGAAGTTTTTACATGTTACCCTGCCGATGCTGACGCCCGTTATATTTTTTAACCTGATTATGAGCCTTGTCTGGTCCTTTCAGATATTTACCCAGGTATACGTAATGACCGGGGGCCAGGGCGGGCCCGCGGATTCAACCATGGTCATGGTTCTTTATATATACCAGAACGCGTTTTCTTTCAACAGGATGGGATACGGCGCGGCGCTGGCGTGGTTCTTTTTTGTGCTAATAATGGCCTTCACACTGTTCCAGTTTAAAATTGCTGGAGGATGGGTGCATTACGAAGGTGAGTTAAAAAAATAATATCCCGAGTCGTAAACAACACGGAGGTTACTTAAAATGGCAGATAGCGGGACAAATAAATCAACTTTCTGGGAGAGCAAAAAGAGGCAGGAAAAACTAACAAGCTGGATTCTGTTTCTTATAGCGTGGGCAGGGGCGATTATTTTTGTCACCCCTCTTTTCTGGATGATATCTACTTCTTTGAAAACTTCAGATGATATTTTTACCATACCGCCGAAATGGATTCCCATATCGAGCGTGAAACTGGATTACCCGACAAGGATGGTATCGGAAATAAACGGAAGAGTTAATATCGAGAGGGGTGAATGGGGAATAAAGGTCGTGGAAATACTCGGCAAATCCAGGAAGAAATCTTATGTTGTTCCCGAGGCGGGAAAGGTACTGATAAGGGACGGGCAGGTTGTAAGAAAGGGTAAGCTTGTCGCGACAATGCCAAAAACAGGAATTGTTAAGATAGTGGAAGGCAACCCCAAACTAGATATACCTACAAATATACAAATAGTAGGTCCCAAAGGAGGGTTCTTAAAGGAGTTCCGAGTTCCGGATAATACCATGATGAAAGTTGACGAAGGAGACAGGGTTAATGTGGGTGACAAACTCGCGACAATACCGCCGCAGTGGGAAAATTACTCCAAAGCATGGGCGCCCCAGGCAAGTTTTGACCCCGACGCCCCGACATTTACGAGGTATATGCTTAATACCATTTTCGTTACTGTAATGGGGATACTGGGGGTACTTATTAGTTCTTCTTTTGTTGCCTATGGTTTTGCCAGGTTCAGGTTCCCTTTCAGGGACACGCTGTTCATAGTCCTTATAGGCACGATGATGATTCCTTTGCAGGTAACCATGGTCCCTACATTTATCCTTTTTAAATATTTCGGGTGGATCGATACATTTGCCCCGCTTATTGTGCCTACGTTTTTCGGAGGGGGCGCTTTTAATATATTCCTGATGCGGCAGTTTTTTATGTCAATACCATACGAGCTTGACGACGCCGCTAAAATTGACGGATGCAATTATTTCCAGATTTTTACTATAATACTGCTCCCGCTTGTAAAGCCGGCTCTCGCTACAGTAGCGATATTCGGTTTTGTCTATAATTGGAACGACTTTTTAAATCCCCTTATTTACCTTAACAGCGCGGAAAATTACACACTGGCCCTCGGGCTTCAGACTTTTACGACTATGTACGGGACGGAGTATAACCTTATGATGGCCGCCTCCACCATAGTTTTGCTGCCCATACTTATAGTGTTTTTCGCGGGGCAGAGGTACTTCATCGAAGGTGTTGCCACCAGCGGCCTTAAAGGGTAAGCTATAGCGGTTGTTTTATGAGAGGGTATATAGCAAAAAGATTTCTGCTTGTGCTTCCCGTGCTTCTGGGTGTTACCATCCTGACTTTCAGTATAATGCACCTCGCGCCGGGCGAGTATACCAAAACCACAATGCGCATGGAAACAAAAGCGTCCCCTGATTCCGCCCGTAAGCTGAGACAGCTTTACGGCCTGGACAGGCCCCTTCATATACAGTACCTGAGCTGGCTTAAAAGAATGTTGACGCTTGATTTTGGAAGGTCATTTATTGACAACAGGCCGGTTATGGATAAAATAGGGGAGAGGATTCCCGCTACTGTTTTGCTGAATGTATGCGCCATAGGAGTTATATATACGCTTTCTTTATTAATCGGGGTTTTTGCCGCGCTCAGGAGGAATAAAGGGTTTGACAGGGCGACCACGGTAATTACTTTCGCGGGTTATTCAGTACCGGATTTCTGGCTGGCACTGCTCCTTATGCTGTTTTTCGGCGTTACGCTGGGATGGCTGCCGATATCGGGCATGAAATCCGTTAATTACGAGTATTTAAGCGTCTGGGGAAAATTTTCTGATATATTAAGCCATCTTATCCTGCCTGTGTTTGTTACGGCTTTTACCGGACTTGCCTCTATGACGCGTTACGTAAAATCATCCATGGTAGAAACTCTTTCCGGCCAATATATAAAAGCAGCCTATGCCAAAGGGCTTCCGGAAAGGACCATAATATTCAAAAGCGCGCTTAAAAACAGCCTGCTTCCCGTTATTACCATACTCGGGTTTGCTTTACCCGGAATAATAGGCGGGAGTTTTATATTCGAGGTTATTTTTTCATGGCCCGGGATGGGCAGGCTGTCTTACGAGGCGATAATGAGCTTTGATTATCCGGTTGTAATGGGCGGTATAACTATAGCCGCTTTTTTGACCATAACAGGGAACCTTCTGGCGGACATTACATACGCCCTGGTCGACCCGAGGATAAGATATAAATAGAATTAAAAATTAAAAAGCAAAAAGCAAAGAGTAAAGAGCAAAGAGCAAATAAGTGTAACGCCTCAGTTATGGTGGCGCGTTTCGGTCTTTGTAGGCGCAACCTTTCAGGTTGCGGTAGTTAAAGGCACGCAGCCATAAAGGCTGCGGTTACAAAAGCCATAATACCCCTACCGTAACTGAGGGATTACCCGATTTTTGTGTTTTCGTTTTCGGGCGGCCACACAGGGCCGCCCCTACAATTACGTTTTGTTTTTGTAGGGACAAA
>CAZHOD010000182.1:0-4590 GCA_964534075.1 uncultured Spirochaetia bacterium | reverse complement strand
CGGCCTGGGGTGCAATGTGCCCGGCGCGCTTTCGACGAGGATAATGGAAACCAAAAGGGAGCGTTTTATAACTGCGACGCTTATGGCCATTGCCGTGCCCTGCATGGCGCAGATAGCCATGGTCGCCGGGCTCATAGGCAAATACGGCATAAAGGGTTTTACCGGCGTTTTCGGGACTTTGTTTGTTGTCTGGGCCCTTCTGGGGTTTATAATGAACAAAACCGTGAAAGGCGAGTCCCCGGAGCTTTTTATCGAGATTCCCCCGTACAGGCTCCCGTACGCAGGAGCCCTTTTAAAAAAAGTATGGATGAGAATAGTGTGGTTCATAAAGGAGGCGGTGCCGTGGGTGCTCGTGGGCGTATTAATAATAAATTTACTTTATATCAGCGGGCTGATAAACGCCATATCAGCCGCGGCAAGGCCGGTAGTTTCGGGTATTATGGGCCTGCCCGAAGAGGCCGCCGGCGCGCTTATGATAGGATTTTTAAGGAAGGACGTCGCTGTCGGCATGCTTGTCCCGCTTAATATGCCGCTGAAACAGCTTATCATAGCGAGCGTAGTTTTGACCATGTATTTTCCGTGCGTGGCTACTTTCGCCGTACTCATAAGGGAACTGGGTATAAAGGACATGTTTTATTCGGTGTTGATAATGATCTCTTCTACGCTTGTGGTTTCCGGCCTGCTTAACCTGATTCTGTAAATGTTTGTTATCCGTGCCAAAGGCCGGTGATAAGAACTGCCTAAAATCGCCCTTTTTTTATATGAAAATGTTAGTTTTGATGAAGACGGGAGGAGAAAATGGAAACCAGGGAAAACAGCGTACTAAAAGAATTTTTTCCCCGAGACACTGGCCTTTTTGTGTTTTTATGTCAATTATCACAGAAAATACCGCAGGACGAATCCCGAAAAACTGTCTCTTTTTTTAAAGGTGCCAAAGCGGAAGTTGTTAAAACTCGGCGGGATTTTCGAGTTGACTGGTTTTATCGAGAGAAAAAGAAAAGGGAAAAAATATTTTTATGATATGAAGGAGATAAAAGACAGCCGCGTTAAAGAAACCATGGATGAAGTCATCGAAGAGAACAGGAAGGATTTTTTAAGGATATACAAAGCCCTTTTAAGAAGAGAACTCGAAGAAAGCCTGATAAAAGGAAATTGAAAGTAAAGACGGGGGTTCCCTGTCTCATGCCGGTACAGGACAAGCCCTCCTCGTCTCAAAAAACCTGTTTCGCGGTTTTAATACTTGCCAATAAAGCCTTCAATGTTATAATTAGGAAAAAATAAACGCGGGGAAAACATGAGCCCAAAAAACAAAAAAAAGAAAACCGGTGTCATAGATGACGCGCGTTCGGGTGATTCGGCGCAGGAAGAGGCCATATCCCACGGGAGCGGGCCCCTGCTTGTCGTGGCGGGCGCTGGTACGGGAAAAACCCGCGTAATTACAAAAAGAATAGCCCGGCTCATAAACGATAAAACAGCGGAGCCTTCGGATATCCTGGCGCTTACTTTTTCGGAAAAAGCCGCGAGGGAAATGGAAAGAAGGGTGGATGAGCTTGTGCCGTACGGCATGGTGGACACGCATATTTCCACTTTTCATTCATTCGGGAAAAAAGTAATAGACGAGTGTTTCGCGGACCTGAGAATCGCGCCGGACTGGCGTATAATAACAGAACCCGACGCCATAATAATGATAACCGGTGATATGGAACGTTTCGGGCTCAAGCTTTACAGGCCGCTTAACAACCCTTCGCGCTATATAGGCGAACTCATGGGATTTATATCCAAACTCAAAGACAACCTTGTAACAGCCGGGGAATACGTAAAGTTCGCCGAAGAAAAAAAGGAGGCGGCAAAATCGGAAGAGGAAAAAGAAGAGGCTGAAAAACATATCGAGCTGGCGCGTTTCTACTCGGTTTACGAAGAGGTCAAGCAGGAGAACAATTGTTTTGATTACGGGGACCTTATACTTGTCCCGTATTTTCTCTTTAAAAACAAAAAAACAGTGATTAAAAGGTACCGCGGCCGGTACAAATATATACTTATAGACGAGTTCCAGGACACAAACTACGCGCAGTTCGAGCTTGTGAAACTGCTCGCTGAAAAACACGCGAATATCACCGCGGTAGGGGACGATGACCAGATGATTTACAGGTTCAGGGGCGCGGCGATATCCAATATAATGGGTTTCAGGGAATATTACAGGGGCGCGAAAGTAGTAGTTTTGAAAAACAACTACAGGTCGGCCCAGCTTATACTCGACGCCTCTTACAGGCTCATAAAAAACAACATAGACAGGCTCGAAAACAGCCTTAACATAGACAAAAAACTTGTTTCAAAGTATACGCCGGCCCATAAAATAAAACATGTAAACGTGCGGCTTTTTAATAATTACACCATGGAGGCTGATTTTCTTGTCGCGGAAATAGAGAGGCTGGTTAAGGCGGGTTATTACGATTATAAGGATTTTTGCGTACTGTCAAGGGCCAATAATGACGCCCGCGTATTCGTAAAAAGCCTCGAGTGCAAAGGAATCCCTTATACCTTCACCGGGGACGAAGGGCTTTTTAACAGGAGGGATGTCCTGTTTTTGGTGAATTACTGCAGGGTTATAGCCGCTCCTTATGATTTTAACCCGCTTTTTGACGTGGCGATATCGCAAATATACAGTATAAACCCTTTTGTAATGTCCAAGATAGGCCACAGGGCAAAGGAATATTCCATAACTGCCATTGATATGCTTAAGCAGGTTGAAACGTACCCTGAACTCGAAATTCCCGAAGAGGACAGGAAAAAACTGGATACGCTTGCCGGTGACATTGACTATTACACAAATCTTGTGGCCGAAGGGTGGAACGCCGGCGAGATAATGCTTGATTTTCTTAAGAAAAAAAACATTTTTTCGTCTCTGCTTAAAGAGCAGTCAGTGGAGAGCCAAAAAAGGATAGGCGACATATCCGGTTTTTTTTCCATATACAAACAATTTTCAGTGATTGAAGAATACGATAATGTGGTTAATTTTATAGAATATGTGGATATGAAACAAAAAGCCGGGGAAAATCCGAAAAACGATACACTCGACGAAGTCGAAGAAAACGCGGTTCAGGTGTCGAGCGTGCACAGGGCAAAGGGGCTGGAGTTCCCGGTTGTTTTTATTGTGGCCGCGGTGCAGGACAAATTTCCCGCGAGGGCAAGGAGCAGGACATCTTTCCCCCTGCCCGAGGATATAATGAAGGACCTCGTGGATGAAAAACAGTATATGAGCGAGGAGGAGCGCAGGCTTTTTTATGTTGCCATGACAAGGGCAAAAGACGCGCTTTACATAACCGCGTCGAAAAAATACGAGGGTGTGAGCGAAAGGAAAATAAGCGTTTTTCTCAGGGAAATAGGTTTTAGGCTGCCCGGGGAATTTGAGAACTATGAGTCAGTAAACGACAGGCTGGCGCATTTTGAAAGGAAAAAAAAGCAGATGAACCTCCCGGTTTTGTCCGCGGAGAGCGGGCCGGTTACACTCAGCAATTATCAGATAGACGATTATTTAACGTGCCCTTTTAAATATATGCTGGCGCATGTATATAAACTGCCCATAGAAAGGGGTACATACAGGGTGATGTACGGGCAGGCCGTACACAAGGCAATTGCCGAGTATTTCAGGGCAAAAACAGAGGGAAAGGAAATATCCGAAAAGGATATGCTTTCCGTGTTCGAAGCCATGTGGAGCCCGGTGGGTTTTACCTCCAGGGAGCATGAAAAAGAAAGGCTGGAAAGAGGCAGGGAAGCAGTAAAGGAATTTTTCCGGGCGCAGGAAAAAGAAGGCCAAATGCCGGCTTATATAGAAAAAAGTTTTGAGTTCAAACTTTCGCCAAAGCTTGTAATACGGGGCAGGTGGGACAGGATAGACGAGCAGGGCGGGAAGGCAATAATAATAGACTACAAGACGTCCGAGGCAAAGGATATAAAAGAGGCGAAAAAAAAGATAAACAGCCAGGACATAGCCAGGCAGCTTAAACTTTATACAATCGCTTACAGAGAGGTCTTTAAAAAGCCCGTTGACAAGGTCGGTATATACTTTTTTGAGTCCAATATCCTGGCTACAAAATCCATAAAAGAAAAAACTCTTGAGAATTTCAAAGAGGATATATTTAAAGTGGCGGAAAAGATAAGTAAAAAAGATTTTGAGGCGACACCCGGCCAGCATATCTGCAAGTACTGCGCCTTTGCGCTCCACGCCTGCCCCCATTCACGGGCAGATGTGATACTGTAACTTTAAACTTTAAGGCCGCGGTTTATAATCTGTAAAAAACCGTAAAAAGCTTTTTTTGGAGCTGTAAAGCGTGCGCTGATTCAAAAACAACAATGCTGTATTATGAAATCAGCTTAATAAATAATGAAAAAACACCCCCAAAAGTTTACGTTTGATAATAAATAATATTGACAAAGTTTACAATAGCGTGTAAATAATAACAAGAAGTGTTTTTACGGTATGGCCGCCCATTACATTGCGGGCCGACATACAAGTCGGCCCCTACAGGAATATCTGATTATTCGTTTTTTGTAGGGACAGCCATTTAGGTTCCTGTCAACAGTAAATATACG
>CAZHOD010000181.1:0-4606 GCA_964534075.1 uncultured Spirochaetia bacterium | reverse complement strand
CCGACAACGGCTGATGCGACAAGTACTCCTGTGAACACTCCGGAGGTAACAGCGACAGCAACAGAGACAGAGACAGCAGAAACGGAGGCAACAGTAACAGCAACTTATACAGATACGCCCGTGGATACGGCAACGCCTACAAATACACCAACTGAAACGTCTACGGCCACGCCGAACGCCACGGCAACAGCAGAAGCACAGCAGACAGCAGTAGCAGGCCTTTCATACACGTCTTTTGCTTCAGTGCCGGGCGGGACATTTACGCAGACTGACGGGAGTGAAAGTTTTGACCATACAATATCAGCTTTTAATATGGGGCAGTATGAAGTGACGTATGAGTTGTGGTATGAAGTCAGGCAATGGGCGTTAAATAAAGGATACGCGTTCGCGAACGCGGGCAGGGAAGGAAATGACGGTACGATTGGCGCAGCGCCGACAGCGGCAAAATATGAGCCTGTAACAACAATAAACTGGCGGGACATGATAGTATGGTGCAATGCCTATAACCAGATGACAGGCTTAACACCTGTGTATTATTCTGACGCGGGATATACAACGCCGATAAAGGACTCAACAGACGGTGCATATGGAAGCAGTGTTAATACGACAGCGGGCAGTTTTGACAACCCGTACGTAAACTGGGGCGCGAACGGATACCGATTGCCGACAGAGGGAGAATGGGAATACACGGCAAGGTATATAAATGGTTCAACATGGACGCCGTATAATTACGCTTCCGGAGACACCTCGCCTTATGATACATCAACTACAATTGGGGATTATTGCTGGTATTCAGTAAATTCTGGGGGAGTTACTAATAATGTGGGAGGAAAACTGCCGAACGCGCTTGGGATATATGACATGTCCGGGAATGTATGGGAATGGTGCTGGGATTGGTATGCGTCTTATCCTGGAACATCTACGAACTACAGAGGCCCTGCGAGCGGTTCCGACCGCATGACTCGGGGCGGAAGCTACCTCTTCGACGCGAGCTACCTGCAGACGGGCTACCGGCTCGACGACTACCCGTATTACGAGAACCTCAACATAGGCTTCCGGCTTGCGAGGACCAATTAACCTTTGGGATTTTTACATTTTTACCTTTTGCGTCTCTGGTCTGGTATTGTTTTTGGTTTTAATTATTGCCCTGCGTGGCTGCCGAAGGCAAAGCCCGCAGGGCTTTTTTTTGATTTTATGAAGGCTGGCCCGCATGGCGTATGAAATAATAACCATACCTTTCAACGAAAACACAAAATGTTTTCACGCGGATGAATTGAACAAATTCTGTCTGAATAAAAGGGTCATCAGCAGGCAGGTGGAATTTTTCAGGGATGAACAGCGTAAGTACTGGACGGTTTTTATTGAATATGAAACAATACTGGAAAATTCCGGAAGCGAGCTAAAAGGGCTCACGGAAGCCGGCAGGGTTTGTTATGAAGAATTACGCAAATGGCGGCGTGAAACCGCGGAAAAAGAAGGCATACCGCCGTATGTTATTTGCAGGAACAGTCAGCTGGGTGAAATAGTAAAAAAAGAGATAAAAACGCTTGAGGGGTTAAAGCAGATAGACGGGTTTGGGGATAAAAAAACCGGGAAATATGGCAAGGAAATAATTGCAATAACAAATGCTTTTTACGGGGTGCCGGATGAAGGATGATTACCCGCTGTACGTCAGGTGGAGGTATATTGTGGAATACCTGCTTGATATCTGCGGGAAGTTCCCTAAAAACGCGCGTTTTAACCTCGCGGACAGGATTACCAACATATCCCTGGATGTAATGGAACATATTATTGAGGCTATTTATGCAAGGGAAAAAGTGGAAATTCTGAAAAAAGCGAACCTGTGTATTGAAAAAATCCGCGCGTTAATGCAGATTGTTTTGAATAAAAAATATATTTCCATAGGGCAGTACGGCCATATTTCAGAAGAGATAAATGAAACGGGCAAAATGCTCGGCGGCTGGTTAAAATCATGCAAAGAATAGGAAACCTAAAGGATACATTTTTATCTTTTGAAAACCTGTATGAGGCATTCAAAAAGGCCTACAAGGGAACAAAAAATTACCGGTCTTACGCCTTTGCGTTTAACGCCGACAGGGAGATATTGCGGCTGAAAAGGGAACTTTCGGATGGCATATATGAGCCGGATGATTACCGTTATTTTACGATAAAAGAGCCGAAAGAACGGGTTATATCTGTCGCCGCGTTTCGTGACAGGGTTGTCCACCACGCGCTTATAAATGTGCTTGAGCCGGTTTATGAGAAAAGGTTCATTTACGATTCATATGCCACAAGAAAGGAAAAAGGCACGCATAAAGCCATATCCAGGGCGCAAACTTTCCTGCGCAAAACGCGATGGTTCCTTAAAATGGACGTAAAAAGGTATTTTGATTCCATAGATCACGGCGTACTTAACGGGATAATCAGCGGGAAAATAAAGGACTTTTTCATACTGGATTTATGCGAAAAAATAATATCAAAGGGCGGGAACGGCAACAGGGGGCTTCCCATAGGGAATCTTACCAGCCAGTTTTTTGCCAATGTATATCTGGATGTGTTTGACCATTATATCAAGGACGAATTAAGGATTAAGATGTACGCGCGTTATATGGATGATTTTTGTATTTTTGAAAACAGTAAAGAAAAACTAATATATTTAAGGGGAAAGGCGGAGTGTTTTTTAAAAAACAAACTGCGTCTTGAGATAAAAGATTCCGCGACCATAATAAACAGCAGAATACACGGACTGTCATTCCTCGGCGTGCGAGTATTTCCCGATTTAATCAGGATTAGACGTGAAAATTTCGAGCGAAGCTTCAAAAAACTTGTAATAAACGAACGATTGTATCAAAACGGCAGGATTTCATACGGCCGTTATTCCGCAAGCATGCAAAGCCTGACAGGGCATCTTAACTATTACGGGAAGAGCCTGCTTAAAGGCAGGCTGTATAACGGTGCGGTATCAGAAGCGGTTCCAACCGCATGAAACGGGGCGGAAGCTACAACAACGACGCGAACAACCTGCAGACGGGCAACCGGAACAACGACAACCCGTATAACGAGAACAACAACATAGGCTTCCGCCTTGCGAGCACAGGCGCGTTAATGTGTATTGAATTATTTACGGATAATTCAACAGAATAGCGCAGGTCCAGATACCGCTCCGGCGCCTGAATGTCTGACCGGGCCAAAAGAAACAGGAATCCCCGCCGCCGGTAGGGACAGGTTTCGCCCGAACGTGGCGGGAGTTCCATGTTTAAAGGCGTATAACGCCTAAATTGCCGGTAAAGCGCAGGTCAATATTTTTAACTTTAAATACCCATCATTCCTGAACCCATAAGCCCGGCGTTGTATAACTCGTATTTTGTTGTTAAGTCCTTCTACATATCCAAGCGCAACTTTGTTTTCAGACTTGCAATGGGCTGCCAGGCCGTCCCAATGCTGCTCTATCAATTTGCAAAAATCCTCGTACGGTTTCAATCTCTGCCATTTCAAAGACTTCTTCCAGTTCTCAAAAAATTTCCTTGCCCAACCCTCAGTGTCATAGTCCCACAACTGCCCAAATGATTCTTTAAGCATATAAGCTGTATTCAGCCGTTTGTTTATTTTCAACAGCCTGGTCAAATTCTTCCGTCCGTTGTTTGTAAGGTTTTCACGGTGCGACAGCAGGGTATATTTTTGACCCTTTATAAACTTCCTGCTGTTTCCGGTCAGTCTGATATATTCGCATTTGCGGACCTTATCCAAAGCTTCTTGCAAATGTCGTATCACATGGAACTTGTCGTAAAGGATTGCTGCCTGGGGCGCATTCCTTTTTGCCGACGCTTCAAATGCACGCCACATATCCATCACAATAAGTCTTATTTTACCTGCCTTTTTAGGCCCAAGCCATTGGTATAACATATCCATACTTTTTTCGGAACGATCTGTTCCGCCAAACCATATCGGCCGTCTTCTCTCAAGGTCGCTGACTATTATTCGGTAGATATGCCCTTTTCTAAGTGATACTTCATCTACTCCTATTACTCGCGGTGCGGGTGTTCCGGCACGCCTCAACTGCTCGGACATGTACTGCTTATCCAGTTCTTTTACGCTGTGCCAGTCCATCCGCTGTTCTTTTGCAACGTCTTTTACCGTCATTGTCCGACACTTCCGGCCTATGAATAACGCGAACCTCTTGGTATACTTTCCGTTTGCCGTAATCCATGGGAGCCGTTCCATCTTTACCAACCCACACTTCTTGCAGTACACCCTCCGAATCTCGACTTCCAGGTACACACGCTTGTCTGCGCATGGCAAATCCCGTATCCTGCGGATTTTCCTGTCGTAGAACGTCCGATGTGCAGTGCCACAACATCCGCATACAGTTTTTTTTGGAGCCTTACCAGCTCTATTACCATGCTTTGCGGGTCTCCAAAAATCCCCTTAATTGCTGCCTTAGGCCGGTACCCGGGGAATCGATACGCGTCCTGCAGCCGTCTGCTTTTTTTCATACCTACATCTTGCCAAATTTTCAGACAAATGAAAAGCAGTTTTTATCCTTATATTAAATACGTTTTCGTGTTTTACGTGGTACAATTTACCCACACGAAATCACGAAGAGCCA
>CAZHOD010000180.1:0-4607 GCA_964534075.1 uncultured Spirochaetia bacterium | reverse complement strand
TTCCTTTGTCAGCATAAAAACAGAAGGTTTTTCCCTCAGCTCTTTTAACGCCCTTATTGCCTTTGAGGCGAGTAGAATATCCCCGGCGGAACTGAACCTTATCAGAAGCACCTTCACTGGAGCCTCAGCCGTTTTTCAAGCTCTCTGATGTTCCTTATCAGCATGTTTATCTTCAGCGCGTAAACCTTTTTTTCCCTGAAATATTTTCGCGGAAGCTTAACTTCGTCTTTTTCTGTAGTGACTATTGCCGTAGCGCTTGTCCTGCCCATGAGCTTTTCTATCGCCTCCGCTTCCTTCCTCCTGAGCCTGTGATGGTCCCTGAACCTGATTCCCGCGATTATCCTGGCGCCCAGTATTTTTAAAGTTTTTTCAAAACCGTAAGGATTCCCCAGGCTCGAAAAAGATATAACCTTCCTGTTTTTAATTAAACCAAGCCCGTATTTTTCTCCGTTAAAAACATTATAAAAAAACCTGGGCTGATGTTCGCTTTCGAATATCTTCACACTGCTGTTGTATTTTAGCGCCAGTTTTTTGACTGCCTCTACACGCTCCCTGCCGGCCAGATTTGTATTTGTAACAACCACAAACTCCGCGTCTTTTAGGCCGGATGCCGGTTCCCTCAATGTACCTGCCGGAAAAAGCCTGTTATAACCCAGGGGGTTGAGCGCGTTAATAAGCACAATATTTACCGCGGCCGGTATCGCGTATCTTTTCTGAAAACCGTCGTCGAGCAGCACCACGTCCGGGCCTTCCTTTTCAACAGCCGTTTCTACCGCTTTTATTTTACTCTTTCCCACTATTACAGCCGCTTTTTTTACGTTTCTTGCTATTAAAAAAGGCTCGTCACCCGCGTTCCTGGAATTTAAAAGAAGGCCCCTTCCTTCGGATACAATATCGATATCGTTTATTTTCTGCCGGCCGTACCCCTTTGCCACAACCGCCACTTTCTGTTCGTTTTTTATTATCCTTTTCGCGAATTCCTCGGTAAAAGGTGTCTTTCCCGTGCCGCCCATCGTTATATTTCCGATTGATATTATTTTAGCCGCAAATTCGCGCTTTTTAAATATTTTTACGGCGTATAAAAGCCTCCTGATAAGAAGGCCGGCCCGGTAAAAAAAAGATATGACGTATAAAAATATAAGCACCGGCACATCACGCGCGCTTTTCTTTTTCTTTGAGACGGCGGACAGCCATATATCACCGAACATTCTCCCCTCCTTCCTTTGATTCATAAAGTATCTCGGCCAGAAGGACAGCCGTGGTTTCCGCTGTTCCCCTGAATTTTTCTATTATTTCCGCGTTTATTCTTCCCATCTTTTTCCTCAGGCTCTCGTCCCCTGCGAGTTTTCTTACTGCCCCGCCGATCTCATTTTCATCCGGCTCCGCCTCTATTGCCCCGCCGCTTTTGACAAAACGCGCCGATGTATCCTCAAAATTCACCATCCTTTTTCCCATAATCATGGGCAGGCCGGCGTAAGCCGCTTCCATGGGGTTATGGCCGCCGTATTTCCCGAAACCGCCGCCTATTACGGCGATATCGCCCATGTGGTATATTTTATCAAGCTCTCCTATGGTGTCTACTATTATCATTTCAAGTTCGGGTATTATATTATCCCCCTTAATCTCCGTCCACAATTTAAAACCTATCCTTTCTTCTTCCGCTGTTTTTATTATCTCTCTTACCCTCTCGAGGTGCCTGGGCGCTATTATCAGTGTAACCTTTTTGCTTCCTTTTTTCAGGCATCCTCTGATAACCGCTTTTTCCTCTGACGGCCTTATACTGCCCGCTACTATTATAACTTTCCCGTTCTTATCCACCGCCGGCGCTTTATCTTTTTTTTCTATCTGCCTCGCCGAATACTTTGTATTGTTCAAAATTACCATTTTCCCGGCGTCTGCCCCCAGCGACTCCATTCTTTTCAGCACTTTTTCATTCTGCATGACAAGAAGCGCAAAACCGGACAGCAGCGGCCCGAACAGAAATTTTAAAACGCTGTAAATCCTGAAACTTTTTGCCGAAATCCTCCCGTTTATAAGCACCAGGGGCACTTTTTCCCTCCGCGCGGAATTTATAAGGTTGGGCCACAACTCAGTCTCGACTATTACAGCCATATCCGGTTTTATTTTTCTTATAAAATGCCTCATTACAAAACCGAACTCAAGAGGAAGCACAGAAACAAAAACTGTTTCCTTACCCGCGTCCTCAATAAGCTTCTTTTTGCCGTTTAGGCTGGTGGAAGTGGCGATTATTGCGCAGCCTCTTACCATCCTTTTAATTTCCCTGATGACCGGCACCACAGCCGCTGCCTCGCCTACTGAAGCGGCGTGGAACCATATGATCCTTTTACCGGCGGTTTTTTTCTTGAATTCCTCCGGTACCCTGCCCGCCCTTTCAGACAGCCCCTTCCTCCAGGAAGGTTTTAAAATAAGCAGAAGAACGATAAATGGCAACAGAATGACAGCCGCCGCGTACAGAAAAAAATTATAAATATGAATCATTTTATTTCACCAAACACCGCGGCCGCTATATTTGACGGCGTGGATTTCCTGTAAAGGGCCTTTATTATACGCGAAAACCCCTCTTTCATTTTTTTTCTGTAATTTCCGCACCCTATTATTTTTATCATTTCACCCGCGATATTTTCCGGTTTGGCCCTGCCCTGGATAAATTCCTTTGTTATTTCACTGCCCGCGACAAGGTTGGGCAGGCCCACATACTTTAAATTTACCAGCGCCCTGGCAATAAAATAATCCACGGCAGGCATCCTGTAAACAATGACATGGGGGACGGATAAAAGAGCCAGCTGCAATGTTGTTGTCCCGGACTTTGCCACGGCAAAATCCGGCCTGGCCGCCGCCGGGCCCCTGTTTTCTATTTTTATATCAAGCCGGGTGTTTTCAATGTGATTTTTCAAAAATCGTTTTTCTATGGTGTCCGCCCTGTAAATTACAAAACGGGTATCCGGGTATTTTTCGCTTATCTTCTCCGCTGCCCTGAGCATAATTCCGGTCATTTCTTTTACTTCCCCCTTTCTGCTTCCCGGGAAAAGCCCAACCGTCCTTTTTCTGCCCGCTTTTTTTCTTTTCTGACCGCCCGACAGCAGGTGCCACGCCATAGGATTGCCGTAATATTCCGCCCTTACACCGTTTTTACGAAGAAAATCTTTTTCAAAAGGAAACTTAACGACAGCCAGGTCGGAATATTTTTTCAGGGCCCTGACACGGCTTTTTTTCCAGGCCCAAACCTGAGGGGTTATATAATAAATAACTTTTTTAACGCCGAGCTTTTTTGCTGCCTTTATAAGTTTCAGGTGGAACCCGGGATAATCGACAACGACAAGCGCGTCGGGCTTTTCTTTTTTTATCACCGAAAGGGCCCTGTGATAGATTCTTAAAATCGGAAAAAACCGTGTCAAAACCTGCCTGAAGCCGACAATAGCGTAATCGACCAGGGGCAGGACAACTTTCGCTCCGGCTGCCCTGAGCCTTTTGCCCCCGAACCCGATAACCTTAACTCTGTATTTCTTCCTGATTTCCGAAGCCAGCCGGCCCGCGTAAAAATCACCTGACGCTTCTCCCGCCGATATTATAATTTTTTTCAATACTTAACCCTTTTTATTTTTCTGTTTTTTCCGCTTATTTGTTTCTCTATCTCAAGCACTATTTTTAACGCTTCATAGGCCTGGTACGGGGTAACCTCCGCCTCTTTCTTGTTATTAATGGAGTCCAAAAAGGACCTGAGCTCCGCGCCCAGTGGTTCGCTTTTGTCCAGGGGAAAAGAGTCCATTTCCATCATATCGTTCCAGGAAATCTCCCTGTTGCCGGGCAAATCCTCTTTGACCCGGTATATCTTAATGCTCTGCCTTATATAATCTATGGACATATAAGCGTTTTCCTCAAAAATCCTTATTTTTCTTATTTTTTTCGGGCTCACCCTGCTCGCGGTAACATTCGCCACCGTACCATTCGCGAACTCTATCCTGACGCTCGCCATATCCGTGCTTTTCGTGAGTATCGGCACCCCTATAGCCTCTATTTTTTTTACCTTTGACTTTACAATCTGAAGTATTATATCTATATCATGTATCATAAGGTCA
This sequence comes from uncultured Spirochaetia bacterium, assembly GCA_964534075.1. Classification (GTDB taxonomy): domain Bacteria; phylum Oederibacteriota; class PGYV01; order PGYV01; family CAYTNY01; genus CAZHOD01. Next base: position 510 of record CAZHOD010000180.1, on the reverse strand, counting down.
AGTATTACGCTCACATCTATACTGCGGGCGGTAAAAGGGCCGAGCCTGTTCGCCTCGATAAGCACCGGTACCTTTTTCATTTCCTGCAGCTTTTTTATCGCGAGGTTGAACCTTTCTATGTGGCCTACCTGAAAAATAAGATTTTTTTTCTTTTTCTTTTTTTTATAAATCGAAAGCAGAGAACCCGCCTCGGCCGCGGTGGCGGTCATGGGCTTTTCAAGCAGGACATGCTTGTTGTTCTCAAGGAAAAACTTCGCGATTTCATAATGCATCGTCGTGGGAACCGCTATTGAAACCGCGTCTACCCTGTCCGCTGTTTTTCTGTAGTCATTTATAAGCTCGACGCCGTATTTGTCCGCGACCTGTTTCGCTTCAGGGGAAACATCAACAACGCATACAAGCTCGCTCCCCTCCATTGCCGCGTAATGCCTGGCGTGGTGCTGCCCGAGGCTGCCTACTCCTATTACCGCCGTCCTTATCTTTTCCGGCATTTTTCATCCTCCGTTCTTT
>CAZHOD010000179.1:0-4632 GCA_964534075.1 uncultured Spirochaetia bacterium | reverse complement strand
AAATACGAATAATTACCTGTAGGGGCCGCCCTGTGTGGCGGCCCTGGATAGCGGCCCGATAACAAAGGGCGGCCACTTAGGGCCGCCCCTACAAAAAACAAATAATTAAAATCCCCGCAGGGGGGCGTGCGCTTGTGGCGAATAACACAAAGTATTTTTACGGTACTGCGCGCCCCGGGGACAATGCACAGACAAATATAGGACAGCGCAGTGCACTGTCCCTGCTTCAAAAGCGGAAGTGACTAACTGGTTTTAATAACACAGGGCTATTAAAATTACTGATACACAGCAACTCCATTGCTTTCAAGATAAGGAATATCAACATCTGTTGCCTGGGTACTTAATGGATTGGTTTGTAAATAAACGTCATCCCCGCTTCCCAACCCTCCGGCATCGCAATTATCAACCAACGCGCTTATATCGCTTATGCTGTTGTCCCAAAGATAAAGATACGTCAAATTCATCAGCCCGCTTAACGCGCTTATATTGCTTATGCTGTTGTTATAAAGAGAAAGCGATGTCAAATTCGTCAGACCGCTTAACTCGCTTATATTACTTATGTTGTTGTAAGAAAGAGAAAGATCCGTCAAATTCGTCAGACCACTTATCGGGCTTATATCGCTTATGCTGTTGTCCCGAAGATAAAGCCGTGTCAAATTCGTCAGTCCGCTTAACTCGCTTATATCGTTTATGCTGTTGTAACTAAGATCAAGATATGTCAAATTCGTCAGACCGCTTAACTCGCTTATATCGCTTATGCTGTTGGAATAAAGATAGAGCGTTGTCAAATTCACGCAATATTCAAGCCCTGTTAAGTCTGTTATACCTGCGCCATTTGCAGTCAACTTTGTCATACTCTCACAATCGCTTTGGCATATGTCGCCTATGGATTTTCCTGTTTTCTCCCGGATTTTTGCTTCAAGATTTGAGTCAGGAAAATTTATTGGTGTGCAATCCACTATAGGATCTGTCGGTGTTAATTCTACTGCGGCCGGTGATTTGTGTTTATTACACCCCCAGGACATAAAAAACAAAACAACTAAACCGATTATAAAAAACATTGGTTTTTTCAATATTAACGCCTCCTTATTTTCTTAAAATAAGTATATCTATTTAAAAACATCCTGTCAATGAAATCATAAAAATGAACTTCTAGGTGTTTTGACCCCTCCGGGCGGACAAAATAAAAAGCGGAAGTGACTTCCGCTTTCGGATAGGGCAGGGCTATTAAAATTACTGATACACTGTAACGCCGTTGCTTTCAAGATATGGAATATCAACATCTGTTGCCTGGGTGCTTAACGGGTTGTTTTCTAAATTAACCGTATCCCCGCTTCCCAGCCCTCCGGCGTCGCAGTTATCGACCAAAGCTGTTATATCGCTAACATCATTGTGCCCGAGATAAAGCCCTGTGAGGGCCGTAAGCCCGGATAACGCGCTTATGTCGCTGACATCGTTGCCATTAAGAATAATTCTTGTGAGCCCGGCCTTATCGCTTAAAACACTTATATCGGTTATGCTGTTGGCTGATAAATCAAGGTCTATAAGGCCGGACATTCCGGACAGCGCGCTTATATCGCTGACTCCCGTGCTTGCAAGGCTGAGGTTCTGCATGTTTGTAAGCCCGCTTAAATCACTTATGTCATTTATACTGTTGCTGTAAAGATCAAGCTCTGTCAGGGCTGTAAGGCCGGAGAGCGCGCTTATGTCGGTAATCGCGTTGGATTGAAGATTAAGGTAAGTCAGATTTGTAAGCCCGGACAGCACGGTAATATCACTTACATTATTATAACCGATATTCAACCATGTCAGGCCGGACATTCCGGACAGCGCGCTTATATCGCTGATTCCGCTGTTCAAAAATAAATTAAGCGTCTCAAGATTTATCAAATCCGATAAACTGCTTATATCGCTTATATTGTTTTTACCCAAATCGAGTATCGTAAGGTTTACAAGCCCGCTTAAAGGGCTTATATCGCTTATGCTATTGCTTTCCAGATAAAGTGTTTCGAGGTTAACACAATATTCTATACCCGTCAGATCGGATATGTTTTTAGAGGACGCGTTAAGCGTAACAATACTCTCACAATCGCTTTGGCATATATAACCGGTTGGTTTGCTTAGCTCATCCCTTATTGCCTGCTCCAGGTTCGAATCCAAAAAACTCACAGGCGTGCAGCCCGCGGGCGGTGTTATTGTACTGGTCGGTGTAAAAGTAGCAGTACCCAGAGGTGTAGGGGTCGATGTGATGGTAAGTGTAACTGTGGCTGTTTGGGTTATTGTAACCGTGCCGGTTAAAGTGGCTGTTTGTGTAAACGTTATTGTATTTGTTATGGTATATGTACCGGCAGCTGTACTTGTCAGTGTGATTGTGGACGTCGCGGCAGGGGAATCACCCGTATCCGGGGAAGATGGTTCATTATTTTTCTGGCAGCCCCAGGACATAAAAAATAAAATAATTAATACCATTATAGGGAATGCTATTTTCTTCATCTCCGCACCTCATTGTATTTATCTGCTATAAGTATATCTATTTAAAAACATCCTGTCAATGAAATCCCGGGTGTTTTGCGGGTGTTTTGCCCCCTCCGGGCGGACAAAATAAAAAGCGGAAGTGACTTCCGCTTTTTGCCCGGCAGGGCTGATATGTGGGCAACCGGACGTTGACATCTTTTTTTTCAGGGTATAAAATACCAAAAAGAAAATAAAAAGGAGAAAATTTATGTTGCGTAAAAATATTTTAATTTCGCTCATATTTACCGTTTTAATCTCAATACCTGTTCTGGCGGAAAAAAAGGGCCACCCCGCGCTGTCGCGTTATAAAGGCGCGGAAATCACGGCATACCGGGCGCAGGATTACGCGCCGTATGTCCTTGCCCTCGGCAACCAGGAACAAAAAAAAGAAAGGTTCAGGGGGCTCGGCCGTTATTTTTCTGAATATATCGATTTGGAAGGCAGGCTGACACGGATACAGTACCGCATACCCGGTGAAGAAGGGTTGTATAAAGTTTTCAAAAATTACAAAAACGCGCTGAAAAACGCGGGTTACCGAATTTTGTTTACAACCTCGGAAAAAGAAAGCAGCTATCCCTTCTGGAACGAGGATGTTTACCACCATGAAAACGGCATAAACGCCTTAAGAGGCGAAGGTTTCAAAGGCCCTTTCGGCCGGAGCGGTTTCAGGTTTATAACGGCAAAAGGCGCATATAAAGGCAACAACATATACTTCGCGATTTTTATGAATACTTACGAAGACATGGACACCGGCAAAAACATACTTGTTACACAGGACGTAATAGAAATAAACCCCATGGAAAGCGGGCTCGTCACAGCGAAAAAAATTAAGGATAATATCAAACTAAGCGGTTTTGTCTCAATATACGGAGTGCGTTTTGACACGGGAAAATGGAACATAAAAAAGGGTTCACAGCCGGCGCTGAAGGAAATAGTGAAATTTCTGAAAAACCACCCTGAAGACAAATATTACATAGTGGGCCATACCGACAACGCGGGAAAATTTTCCCTGAATATGAAGCTGTCCGAAAAAAGGGCAAAAGCGGTTATGAACGAACTTATTAAAAAATATGGTATTGATAAAAACCGGCTGAATGCATACGGCGTATCATCTTTGTCCCCGGTAACATCGAATAAGACAGCCGGAGGCAGGGCAAAAAACCGCAGAGTCGAAATAGTGGAGCAGTAATCTATCCCGGCATATATCAGTAATATTTTATCTCCAGTTTCGGCCTTTCACTCACTGTGCCCCACTCACTGGACTGCCCCGTTGTCCACAGGGTCCCGGAGCTTCCGTAATCAATGAGTATTCCGTAATTCTGAGAGGGATTATTTATCCAGTCCTCAACAAGCGAAACCGGCAGGGGTAATGAAAATTCCGGGTCAGCCTGAAAAACCTGCACTCCTGTTACAAAAGGCGAGGCCTCTGTATCTCCCCCGGGAGAGCCCCACGCAGTAGAAGCCGAAACGCTTACCCAGTTAGGAGCGCCGTAAGCGTCTGATTCCGCGCCTTCATCCCAGGGCGTGGTTACTTTAAACGCCCTTATATCAATATCATCACCCGCTCCCGCAGATTTTACAAACGTTATAGCAGCTGACTGTATGCTGATACCGGGGGACAGTGATGATACATCGAATTTAATAAGTGTCCTTTGCCTGCCGTCATAAGAAGCAATATAAATCCAGCTGTATTGGCCGAAATTATAATAAGGGTCGGTTCCGGACAAATATGTATCTTCACACCCTGCGTATGAATCGGCCCCGTTCTGAAACACAACTGTTGTGGGCGCGGGTGTCTGCGTAGCGGTTACAGTAGGGCTGAAAGCGGGTGTCTGCGTGGGATCCTCCTGCGGTTCATTCGGGCCTGAATCCTTTGAACATGAAACCATAAAAATAACCAACATAAAAACAACTAAAACAGGGGAAAACAAACCGAACGCTCTTTTCATGATAACCTCCAGGTCAAATTTGACTGCTTTATACCATATTTAACCCCTGATTGAAATAAAAATTTCTCTTTTCTTTCTGTCAGGCTGCGAGGATATAGAAATGTTGGCTTTGGCCCTTTTTGCCCCCTTTAACAAAGGGGGATACAGGGGGTTTTCTTTCTTATCCTCT